>JAUWSR010000127.1 GCA_030609975.1 Acidobacteriota bacterium
AGCTGGTCGTAGAGAAGCAGATCCTCCGTTTTGTGCATAAAAATGCTCCTGAGGACAGTTTAGAGCCGATGGCAGAGGACAAATTCACTGTAGAGAGATTCAACCTTGAATTCGTGCGGAATGAACATCAACAGGTCATAGGATTTATTTTAGGCGCCGGCCGAGCTGCCAATATCGAATTTATCAAGAAATAATCTGTAAAAAATGAGCCATAACCATGAAAAAAGACTTGGCTGAGGTTGTGATCTGCGGAGCTGGGATCGCCGGCATATGTGCAGCCTATTATTTATCTGTAAAACAGGGCGTGAAGGATATCCTATTGGTGGATGAGCGGGCTCCCTTCAGCCTTACCAGCGACAAATCCACCGAATGTTACCGCAATTGGTGGCCCGGCCCTGGGGATGCTATGGTGAAGTTCATGAATCGCTCCATCGATCTGATGGAGGGGCTCGCTCATGAAAGCGGCAACCGGTTTCACATGAACCGCAGAGGTTATCTCTTTGTGACGGCTGAGCGCGGACGCATCGAGGCTTTTAAAAAGGCCGCCGAGCAGCCCTGTGCCTTGGGAGCTGGTCCTCTAAGGATCCATGAGACGGGCTCCATGACCTACCAGCCTTCTCCAGTACAGGGATATGCGAACCTGCCTACGGGCGCAGACTTGATCCTGGATCCGGAACTCATAAAAAAGCATTTTCCTTTCCTTGATAACAAGGTCGTGGCTGCCCTACACGTGAGACGCTGTGGTTGGATGAGCGCACAGCAGTTGGCCATGTACATGTTGGAGCAGGCCAAGGAGGCGGGAGTCCGGTTTCAGACTGCTCGCGTGGAGGATGTTGAGGTTCAAGAGAATCAGGTTCAGGCGGTCCTTATGAACACTGTATCCGGGCCACTGAGAATTGACACACAATGCTTTGTCAATGCCGCCGGGCCTTTCGTAAAAGAGGTGGCGGCTGATCTCAATGTGGATCTGCCCGTATTCTGCGAGCTGCATGATAAGATCTCGTTCAATGATAATTTGGGTGTTATCCCCCGGGAAGCTCCTCTTATCTTTTGGGCAGATCCTCAGAGGCTTCCCTGGTCCGATGATGAACACAAGTTGCTGGACGAAACAGCGGAAACAAAATGGCTTTTAGAGCCATTCCCCTCCGGACCGCACGGCCACCCCGAAGGAGGCTCTGGCAGCCATATCCAGCTTGTTCTTTGGACGTATGATGTTGAGGTCATGGAACCGGTCATCCCTCCGCCTGAACCTGATCCCCATTATTTTGAAGTGGTGCTGCGAGGGCTGTCCCGGATGGTCCCTGGGCTGCGAGCCTATTTTGAAAAACCGCCCAAGCCCTTCGTGGACGGGGGCTACTATGCTAAAACACAAGAAAACCGCCCCTTGATCGGCCCACTCCCTGTCAAGGGTGCCTACGTGATCGGCGCCCTGTCAGGATTTGGGATCATGGCGGGATGTGCGGCAGGTGAGCTTCTAGCGGCTCACCTTACCCAAAGTGAACTGCCCGATTATGCCCAATGGTTCCTTTTAGAAAGATATGGAGATCCGGAATATCAGAAGTTATTAAAGGATTGGGATGCTTCCGGTCAGTTATGAGCCTGAACTGACACCAAAGCGTAGCTCCGGCGTTTTGAAATGATGGGCCATGTGATTGAACTTGATATATTTGTACCAACTCCATGGCATAAGTATGTGGTGAGTGGAATAGTGCATCGTATCGTAGAAAAGGTAACCCAGGAGAAATCCGCTGAATATCGGGGGAATCCTGCGGGGATATGCCAGAAAGAGCCGGAGTTCAGGTCGAGGATGGCTTTGACCAGGAAATACAACATGACCGGTGCCCACAGCAGCACAACCACCAGGGGATGAATATGTGTAAAAAACTCAAGGATATTGGATTTGAATAACCGGATCGGCTCTTTGTCACTGACGATCTCATGCGGTTCTGTCATGACCCAAAACTCCTTTAGTGCCAAAATTTTCCACATATTAGCATAACTTCATTTGACAGCCAAATTCCATGAACTTACGGGAAGCATCCTCAAAATCGTGATTGATGCATAGATGGGATGGCGTTAATTCACTTGATTTTTCCCTTAGAGTTCGACCATAATACCCGAAGTGTTTAGGTGAATAAAATGCGCGTAGCCCGGTAAACCCACAAACTTAGATTATAAATTGTAAGGAGAAAACAGATGGACTGGGGAATTAAAAATCGTTTATCCCGAATCATAAAACCTGCTACCGGTCGAACGGTCATGCTGGCTGTTGATCATGGCTATTTTTTAGGCCCTACCCACAGGTTGGAGCACGTGGGCCGGACGGTGGGTCCTCTTCTGGACTACGCCGATGCCTTGATGCTGACCCGGGGAATATTGAGGTCCTCGATAGATCCGGAGACTGCAGTCCCCATTGTGCTTCGCGTTTCGGGCGGAAGCAGCATCATCGGTGATGACCTTTCCAACGAGACCATCATGACCTCTATGGAAGACGCTGTGCGATTGAATGTTGCGGCTGTGGCCCTTTCGATTTTTGTGGGTTCGGATTATGAAAAACAAACCCTCGAAAGCCTGGCTCTGTTGGTGGACATGGGGCAGGAATATGGGATCCCGGTTTTAGCCGTGACTGCGGTGGGCAAGGAGTTAGGAAAACGGGATGCACGTTTTCTTTCTCTCAGTTGCCGTATCGCGGCAGAATTCGGTGCCAGTTTTGTGAAAACCTATTACTGTGATGAGTTCGAGAAAGTCGTAGAGAGCTGTCCGGTTCCCGTTGTGATCGCAGGCGGCCCCAAGTTGGAGACCGAGCTCGATGCCTTCAAGATGGCCAACGACGCCATCCAGAAAGGGGCCGCAGGCGTGGATATGGGCCGCAACATCTGGCAGAACGACAATCCCGTGGGTATGATCAAGGGAATCCGTGCGGTTGTTCACGAAAGAAAACAGCCGGAAGAGGCCCTGGAAATATTTAATCAATCAAAATGAAGATAGCGCTTGTTCAACAACATGCCACCCCGGACCGGGAGGACAACTTGGAGCGGGGGATAAAAGCATTTCGGGAGGCGGCTGAAAATGGGGCCAAACTCGTGGCTTATGCCGAGCTGGGATTTTTGCCGTTTTTGCCCCAGTCTTGTGCAACGCCTGAATCTCCCACCTGGGCTGAACCTATCCCCGGACCCACTACGGAAATATTCTGCGGCTTAGCCAAGGAATATGGAGTGGTGGTCGTACTTAATATTTTTGAGAGAGACGGTGACAACACCTATGATACCTCTCCGGTCATCGATGCCGATGGTTCCCTTCTGGGAGTGACGCGTATGGTCCATGTCATGGAGGGGATGGGTTTTTATGAAAAGGGTTACTACACTCCTCCTAGTGACAAAAATAATTTCGTCTTCCAGACGAAAGTCGGCCGTGTGGGCGTATCCATCTGTTATGACCGCCATTTTCCCGAGTATATGCGCAATCTGGCGCTTTTGGATGCTGAACTTGTGGTGATCCCTCAGGCCGGTGCCTTAGGGGAGTGGACCGAAGGAATGTTCGAAGCCGAACTCCAAGTGGCGGCCTTTCAGAATGGATATTATACCGCGCTGGTGAACCGTGTCGGGAAGGAAGAACTCCTGCATTTTGCGGGAGAATCATTTGTGGTCGATCCTGACGGCCGGGTTTTGTCGCGGGCGCCCCTGGATAAGGATACCATCCTCTATACAGATATCGATCTGAGCACAGTCAAGGACTGTACGGCCCGAAAATATTTCCTTCGGGACCGCCGGCCTGAGATATATCCTCATTTCAAACTGTGGAATTCGTAAGCCATGAAATGCTGGTATGTCATCAACACCAAACCCAAAAAAGAGGGACAGGTCGAGCGCCTGTTCCAAGCGGCCGGCTTCGAAGTTTACAATCCCAAGATCCAACAGGATAACCGCACCTCTCCTTTTTTTCCCGGGTATGCATTTTTGCGCTTTGAACACCCCGACCAATACCGTCTTGTCAAATATACTCGGGGCGTAAAACAAGTCGTAGGAAACCCGGAGGGACCCATCTCGATTCCAGATAACACCATCGCTCAGATCAAGACCCGGGAGATCAATGGATTCGTTGAACTCGATAAATATGGTGAAGAACCTGCTATGGGAGATGAGATCGAGATCATGGAAGGGCCCATGAAAGGTTTGAAAGGCGTTTTTACCAAAGAGATGACCCAAAGAGACAGAGTGCTGATCCTGCTCAGTTATGTGGCATATCAGGGGCAGCTCATCATCGAGAAGAAAAAAATAAAAAAGGTATTGTGAGGCAAAATGAATATACCGATGTTAGATCTGAAATCCCAATATCAGAGCATCAAGCAAGAGATCGATCAGAAGATCTTGGAGGTTGTTGCTTCTCAGAGGTTTATATTGGGAGATGAGGTAGAGGCACTGGAAAGGGAAGTTGCCGATTACAGTGGGGCCGGGTTTGGAGTGGGCGTTTCTTCAGGCTCCGATGCGCTCATCATCTCGCTCATGGCATTAGGCGTGGAGGAGGGAGATTACGTTGTGACCACGCCCTTTACTTTTTTTGCCACGGCCGGTGCTGTTGCCCGGCTCAAGGCTGTCCCTATCTTTTGTGATATCGAGGAAGACAGCTTTAATCTCGATCCAAAAAAACTAGCAGAACTGCTGGACATAAAGATCGAGAAACGCGATATGTCCCGGATCAAGGCGATTATCCCAATTCATTTATACGGTCAGGTCACAGATATGGATCCGATCGTGCATCTTGCTGAAAAATACCGTCTGAAGGTCATCGAAGATGCTGCCCAAGCTGTGGGAGCGGAGTATCCCGGAGATAATGGCCCGAAAAAGGCATGTACTCTGGGAGATATGGGCATTTTGTCATTTTTCCCGTCAAAAAATTTGGGTGCTTTTGGTGATGGCGGAATGGTTTTAACCAATGATGCAGAGCTTGCAGCTAAACTCAAGCTGCTGAGAGTCCATGGTTCTCGCAACAAATATTTCTACGATGTCCTGGGCGGGAATTTTCGTCTCGATGCACTGCAGGCAGGCATCCTGCGGATCAAGTTGAAACATCTGGAGGGATGGCAGCAGCAGCGCCGAGAGCGTGCTGCGGCCTATCACCGGCTTTTTCAAGATTCTGGCTTGGTGAGCGAAGGATTTGTGCAAGTTCCTCAAGAACTTTATAAAGATTCTGAGGCTGCCAATTATCACACTTACCATCAGTATGTGATCCGGGCCAAGGATCGAGACAAACTTCAACCCTATTTGAAAGAAAAGGGGATTCCCAGCGCCATCTATTATCCTCTGGGGTTGCATCAACAAAAATGTTTTGCTTACCTGGGATACAAAGAAGGGGACTTCCCGGTAACAGAGAAGGCCACGCGCGAAGTATTGGCCCTTCCCATCTACCCTGAACTCAAACCGGAACAGCAGCAATTCATTGTTAACGGCATCGCGGAATTCTATTCATAGCTGCTGAGAATTTCCAAAATATCATTATTTGCGGCCTTCTTCTTTTAATCTATTCATAAATGCAATAAAAATATTTACAATTTCCTGAGATTGGAGTAGAGTTTTGACAAATGGAGGCGTAAATGCTAAGTGATCTGGACAAAAAAATCCTAAAATCCCTTAATGAAGACGGTCGAAAGAGCTTTAGGCAGGTGGCAAAAGAAGTCGGGACATCGTCTACCGCAATCTATAACAATGTCAAAAAACTGGAAAAATCCGGAGTTATCAATGGCTATATCCCTCTAATCGATCCAAATCACCTCGGGTATAACATCATCGCTATCATCCGCCTGCGCGTGAACCAGGAAAAGGAGAGGGATGCTATCGAGGCTATCAAGAAGTTCGATGAGGTCAGCGCTGTCTACAGCATCACCGGGGAGTGGGACCAGATCCTTATCTGTTATTTCAAGGAGCTGCAAGAGCTGGATGACTTTTTGATCAATAAACTGGCACTACCCCAAGTTAATCGGATCGTCTCGCATATTGTGCTGAATGTCTACAAAGATGAACGGAGAACGCTCGTCAAATAATTCGCCGGCATCATTCCTTCCGTCCGGATCTCAAGGCTTCATAGACCGCTTTGGATATCTGAATGTCCTGAATGGCGACACCGGTCAGGTCCGCCACAGTGATCTGATCCTCTGAAATTCGCTGCTTTCTTTTATCTACGATTACCTCACCTAACTCAACGACCATTTCTTCGTGCAGGACTCCTGCTTTCACTGCCTTAAAGATCTCTCCACGCGAGCGGCACTGGCTCAAGCTGTCTGCTACCACGATGTCTGCCTTTTGTAGAATATGTGGATCCAGCTCATTATTTTCAGACGTATCGGAACCCATGGCTGTGATGTGCGTTCCCTTTGAAATTAGGCAGGTTCAACCTGTGGTTTTCGTAAAATCCCGAGGCGATCTTGATGACATAATAATCGTCACACTTGATACACCCGTATTTGATGTGCATGTCTCCTTTTACAGGATTGATTTGAGTGTATTCAGACTGATCTTGGCTCCGCTGAGGATCAGGACGATATTCTTACCCTTGAGTTCTTTTTGGATTTTCAAGGAAGCGGCAACCGGGAGCGCGGCAGCGCCCTCAATGAGGACATGCTGCTTTTCAAGGATCAGCCTTAATGCGGACTTGATCTCTTCTTCACTGAGTAAAATGAAATCGTCCACGAAATCTTGACAAGGAGCAAAGGTTAACGAGTCCTTTTCGATCCCTCCCGCTGTTCCGTCGGAAATAGTAGGCAGTGACTCCTTGTCAATGATGTGTCCGGCTTGCAGCGATTCATACATGATACAGGAATTCTGAGGCTGGCAGCCCAAGATTTGGATCCCAGGATGACGGTCTTTTAAGTAACCCGCGATTCCAGAGATCAGTCCGCCTCCACCCACAGGGACCAATACAGTGTCGATCTGATCCAATTGGCGTTCCAACTCGATTCCGATCGTACCTTGACCGCCGATAACCTGAGGATCGCTGTAGGGAGAGATAAAGGCCACTCCTTGGTCCTGAGCTGCCTTCCTGGCTGCTCTTTCTGCTTTTATGCAGTCGTTCCCGGTTAGGATGAGATCAAGGCCGTAGGAACGAAGAGCATCGAGCTTGGCCGGCGAAGCAGTCTCAGGGAGGTATATGGTTCCTTTGAGGCCGAGTTTTTGTGTGATGTGAGCAAAGGCCATGCCGTGATTTCCGGAGGAGGCGGTAATGAGCCCGCGTTCTTTGTCTATTGAATTTAAGGAAAGAACCTTGTTAATCGCTCCTCTCAGCTTGAATGATCCCGTGAGCTGCAGGTTCTCCATTTTTAAATAGATCTGGCTGTGACAGTCCAGGCTAAGGGCTTGTGAGAATTCCAACGGAGTTTCTCGGATATAGGACCGAATGTTTTTTTCTGCGTGCCGTGTTTCCCGGGGAATGTCCAAGGTGAATTTGAGCTGGGCTGTATTCATGGTTCTTCTGTTTCTTCTTAGTTTATTGTAAGTCAAATCCAAAAGATTTCAAAATGATTTCTAAGGAGGTGTGATCACACCTCTTGCTATTCCACCCATTATGTACGTCTCGTAGAATCAGAGATCGCTCTCTTTGCGGGATTTGCTGCGCCAGTAGAAATAGACGGGGATGCCAAGGGCGATGAACAGGAGTCCGGAGAAGGCTTCAATGGGTTTTTCCACAAGAGTGTTGAGAAGAATTCCGGTTGAGGCCAGGATGAAAAGCGCCGGGACAAAGGGGTAACCCCAGGTTTTGTACGGACGCGGCATTTCCGGGTATTTTTTTCGCAATTTAAAAACCGCGGCTGTGGCTGCTATCCAGAAGATGATGGATACGAACATGGCAAAAGTGAAAATCTGTTCGAAAGTTCCCACCAAGGTGAGGAGGGCGGACCAAAGTGCTTGGATCAGGATAGCGAATCCAGGCGTGTGAAAACGGGGATGCACCCGAGCGACACGTCTAAAAAACAACTTATCCTTAGCCATGGCGTAAAACACCCGGGGGCCGGTTAAGATCGAGCCGTTCAGGGCTCCAAAGGTTGAAATGATGACAGCCGCCGAGATCAATGCTGCTGTTGATCCACCGAACAATGCGGAAGTCGCTTTCTCTGCGATCCTAACCACTCCCTGCATCTCTGCGATGGGAAGTGCATACAGATAGACAATGTTGACGAGCACATAAAGTACCGAGACCCCCAGTGTACCGAAGAATAAAGCCAAGGGTAGATTTCGCTGGGGTTTTTTGATCTCGCCGGCGACAAAATTGACGTTATTCCATCCATCGAACGCCCAGATAACCGCTACCAACGCGACGCCGAATCCCATAATAATCTGCCCTAGGTCCATGCCTCCCGGTTGAAAAGAAAGAGAAAAGGACTTTCCCTTGCCTAAGGTAAAACCCAAGACAATGATGGCTACGATCGTTCCGATCTTGAGGACGGTAAATATATTCTGGATAAGCTTGCCTAGACCCACTCCAATGAAATTAAATATTGAGAGGACTAGAATAACGCCCACCCCCACCAGCTGTCCGGCAGAGAGGGAATATATCCAGGTGTGACCAAACACGGTGATATTGCTGGAAAACAGGATAGAAGACGTGGACAAGGAAGGAAAAAAGTATCCGAAATACTCGGCAAAGGCTAAAGCCAAACCAGCGATCCCTCCAGTTTGGTAGACCAGGAAAAGAAGCCATCCGAACAGAAATCCAGCGAGAGGTCCATAGGCTTCACGAAGATAGACGTACTGGCCTCCCGCTTCAGGCATGGCAGCGCCCAATTCAGCGTAGGTGAGAGCACCCGCCAATGTCAAAATTCCGCCCACGATCCAAGCCACCAGGATCAGACCGGGGGAAGGGATGGATTTGGCCATTATGCCGGATGTGAGGAATATGCCCGATCCGATAACGATCCCGACCATGACCATGCTGGCATCAAAGAGCCCCAGCTTACGGAGAAGCCCGGGGGATCGATCCTGAGAAGGTTCTGGCATGGGATTATCATAATTGATTTCCTCATAAAGTAAAACTATATTGCTGAAACGTACAGTGCTGTGTTCCGTCTGATCAGACTCTGAAATACCTAGCTAAAATAACAAAGAGATGTTATTTTATAGGTCTGTAAAAAGAGGAGCTTTATTATGAAAACCATCGGTCTGATCGGAGGAATGAGTTGGGAATCGTCTCTTGAATACTATCGGATCTTGAATGAAACCGTAAAACAAAGACTGGGTGGATTCCACTCTGCCAAGTGTGTGATGTATTCGGTTGATTTTGAGGAGATAGAGAAGCTGCAGCATCAAGGAAACTGGGAAGCGGCCACGGCGCTCATGATCGATGCTGCTGAGCGGGTGGAGAGAGCGGGAGCTGAATTTCTGGTGATCTGTACCAATACTATGCATATGATGGCGGATGAGGTCGGGCAGGCCTTGAATATTCCCATCCTGCACATTGCAGATGTGACAGCTGATGCCATAAAGGCGCAAGGGCAAACCAAAATCGGCCTATTAGGAACACGTTTTACTATGGAACAGGATTTTTATAAGGGACGTCTCCAACATAAACACGGGATCGAAGTCGTGATACCTGAGGAACAGGATCGTCAGACCATACACACCATCCTGTATGACGAATTGTGCTTGGGAGAGATCAAGCAGGCTTCAAAGGAGGCTTTCCAGCGGATCATCGCTGATTTAGAAATCAAAGGAGCCCAGGGCGTGGTTCTGGGCTGCACCGAGATCCCCCTGATAGTGAAACAGGAGGACTCTTCGATTCCTTTGTATGATACCACGACGCTGCATGCGGTTGCCGCTGTCGAGTTCGCCCTTAAAGATTGACCTGGATCTTTTCTCTCATTCAACTAATTTCCGGCCGTGGATTGGCGCTTGCAGTTGGCATAAAAAGAGGCGATCAGGGCCAACACAAGAAAAGTAACAGCAAAGACATCGACAAGTGTTTTTG
>JAUWSR010000265.1 GCA_030609975.1 Acidobacteriota bacterium
AAGTATCAGTTGTTCGACATGCTGGAGAAAAAAGCCTTGGCCTCCGGCCTTTTAGAGCAGATCGGAGAAAAGACCAGCCGCCTGAAACATCGGACACGTCAGAGAAACGGCGAAATGGATGAGCTGGTGCAGACCGCGCCAGTGGCCGATCATGAAAAGGGATTCGACAGAATCTTCGATGTCTTTGCGGCTACCGGAGCACTTAAAGATACCGACCGCCTCCATGGGATCGGCCATCGAGTGGTCCATGGTGGTGAAGTGTTCCACAAGCCCACCTTGGTCACAGATGAGGTGATCGATACCATCCGGGAGCAGATCCCTTTGGCCCCTCTTCACAATCCTCCCAATCTTTTGGGGATCGAGGCGATTTTTGCGCGGCGTCCGGATATTCCCCAGGTGGCTGTGTTCGACACGGCTTTTCACCAGACCATTCCATCCTATGCTCATCTGTATGCCCTTCCTTCTGATCTGGCCCGTACCTTCAAGATCCGCCGCTACGGCTTCCATGGGACCTCCCACCAGTATGTGGCCAAGACAGCGGCCCGGCATCTTCAGCAGCCATTGCAGGAGTTGAACTTGATTACCTGTCACCTGGGCAACGGGGCCAGTATCTGTGCTATCCGCAATGGACAAAGTGTGGATACGTCAATGGGGATGACACCACTTGAAGGGCTTATTATGGGAACTCGCAGTGGAGACATTGATCCAGGCGTAGTCTTTTATCTTGGCCGCAAGACTGGAAAAAAGCTGGATGAATTGGATGCTTTGCTCAACAAAGAAAGTGGGATGAAAGGAATTTGTGGAATCAACGATATGCGGGAGATTGAAGACCGCTTCGCAGCCGGCGATGAACAGGCTCGTCTGGCTCTGGAGATGTACTGTTACCGGATAAAAAAATATATCGGTATGTACACGGCGGTTTTGGGACGGCTCGATGCCCTGGTGTTTACGGCGGGAGTCGGCGAAAACTCGGATTTGGTTCGGGCCAAAACCTGTGCTGAACTTTCTGCCCTGGGGATCATGCTGGATTCTGAGAAGAACCGAACTGCCGGAGATGGTGTGGTGGAGATCCAGACGGAGAATAGTCGAGCTAAGATCCTGGTCATTCCTACCAATGAGGAACTTGAAATTGCCCAACAGACCGTGGCATGCTTAAATAATAACGAAGGAAGGCACAGCACTCTTTGAAGGACTTTGTTTGTTTGATTATGAAAGGATTTCTTTTCTGCCTAACGTGATTAAGAGGCGGTGATCATGGAAAACGATATGGATCTATCCACAGCAAAATTGGGACCGGGCAGTATCCCTTCACCCATGGAGGGAATTCAATTTGTAAATGATGAGGAGCATGTGCTCTATCATTCTGACCTGAGGATCATAAAAGGGTATTTAGACCAAGGAAAACAGCCGCCTTATTTTGAAGTGGCAGGACCCCGTGAGAATATCTATTTCGATGCCTCAAAACTCAAGTGCGGAATTGTAACCTGCGGAGGGTTGTGTCCCGGACAGAACGATGTCATCCGCGCCATTGTTATGAGCCTTTACTATCACTACGGCGTTGAGACGATCTTTGGTTTTCGCTACGGTTTCGAAGGCTTGATCCCCAAGTATGGGCATACACCCATGGAACTTGATCCTGGGGTGGTCGATAATATCCATAAGTGGGGAGGGACGATCCTCGGCTCATCCCGCGGCTCCCAGGATGTCGCGGCGATGGTGGACACGTTGGAGCGTATGAATGTGCGTCTGCTGTTCACCATTGGTGGGGACGGAACCCTGAAAGGCACCAATGCCCTGGTCGAGGAGATCAGTAAGCGTGAACTTAAGATCGGAGTAGTGGGGGTTCCCAAAACCATCGATAACGACATCTCCTTTGTGGAACGGTCATTCGGCTTTGAGACAGCCGTGGGGGAATCTCGCACTGCCATCTACTCCGCTCATACGGAAGCTTTGGGTGCCAGGAACGGCATCGGATTGGTAAAACTCATGGGCCGGCACTCGGGCTTCATTGCAGCCCGTGCTTCCTTAGCCAACAACGATGTCAATTTTTGTTTGATCCCCGAGGTGCCCTTTAACCTGGATGTCTTTCTCGAAGCTTTAAGAGAAAGATTGAACGCGCGCTGTCATGCAGTGATCGTGCTGGGGGAGGGAGCTGGTCAGGATCTTATGGAGATACCTTCAGATAGGGATGCTTCTGGAAATATCAGGCTGGGTGATATCGGGCTCTATTTACGGGACACGATCAGAGACTATTTCAAAGAGATCGGGATGGAGGCCAACCTCAAGTATATCGATCCAAGCTACACCATTCGCAGCGTGCCGGCCAATCCCGGAGATTCGGCGCTTTGTCTGCTGCTGGGACACAATGCCGTGCATGCCGGCATGAGCGGTCGGACCAACATGCTGGTGGTATATTGGGAGCATCAGTTCACACACGTCCCCATTCCCTTAGCTGTCTCTGCGCGCAAACAGATAGATCCTCAAGGCAGACTTTGGGCAAATGTTTTGTCCTGCACCGGCCAGCCCAAGGATTTGACATAAGATCAAATGTGAGACACGAACTATTTTGCTGATGCAAAGACAACATTTTAACGGGAAACAGTGTGATCAATTTATCCTGCTGATCTGTCTTTGCCTTTCGTTCTTTTACGGCGTTGGCTTGTCTTTTGAGGCTGGACCTGCAGGACAAAGCCGAACCTTTGAGGAGGAGGAAAAAGCCTGGCAAAAAGAACAGGATGAAAAAATGCGGGCACCGGACGGGTGGCTCACCATCGCCGGCCTCTTTTGGCTCGAGGAAGGGCCCAACAGTTTTGGAACTTCCTCTGAATGTAAGATCCAGCTTCCCCAAGACTCAGCCCCTGCGGTGGCAGGCAGTTTTTTCTATCGATCAGGGAAAGTTACCGTCAGGGCACAGGAGGGTGTGCCGCTTCGGGTGAATGATGTATTGATAACACAAAGCAGCCTTAAGAGTGATGCGGAAGGAGGGCTGGATACTGTGGCCTTAAAAGACCTCAGGATGTGGATCATTTCGCGCAGCGGTCGCCGTGCTGTCCGTTTACGAGACTTTAATCACTCTGCTTGGAAAAACTCACACTCTTTGGAGTTTTTTGCGCCGGATCCGAAGTATAAAATCCTGGCTGATTATATTCTGCATGAGGAGCCGAAAACCATATCAGTAGAAACCGAAATCGGGACGACCACGGAAATGGTCTCCCCAGGATATGTTAAGTTCGCTCTCGACGGCAGGGAGCTTAAACTTATCGGATTTTCACAAGGACCGAAGAATTTGTTCATTATCTTCAAGGACCTGACCAATGGAGTAGAGACATATGAAGCTTCCCGCTTTATGAGCGCTGAGATATTAGAGGGTGGGGATAAGGTGAACCTTAATTTTAACCGGGCCTACAATCCTCCCTGCGCATTTACACCTCATGCCACCTGTCCGCTTCCGCCTCCGGAAAATATCCTGGATGTCAGGATAGCTGCAGGGGAGAAGCGCTACAGCAAAGAGCTGCACTAGTTTCGCAACGGCCTTGTCCGCCAGCGCTTTCACTGTGTTTATCATTCATACGCCGGTATTGATAGGCATCGGAATTCTTTTCAGACCCTGGGAAGTCTATCCTCTTGCAGGGAAAATCCTGTGAAATAAGAAAGACTCGATCCCTAAATCAGATTATTAATCAAGTTACTCATAACGCAAGGCTTCCACAGGGTTGTTGTTTGCGGCCTTGAGGGCTTGGTAGCCGACGGGAAGGGAAGCAATGATTAGAGCTAAGATTCCGGCCGAAATGAACACCAAAAGATTGAGCCCGGTCCGATAGGCGAAGTTTTGCAGCCATTTGTACATGGCATAGTAGGCAATGGGCCAAGCGAAAAGATTGGCTAGCAATACCCAACGGGAGAACTGTTTGGAGAGCAGCAGTGCGATCCCAGAGACCGAGGCCCCCATGATCTTCCGGATGCCGATCTCTTTGGTGCGTTGTTCCGCAGAAAAAGCCGAGAGGCCAAAGATTCCCAGGCAGGAGATGAGAATGGCTAAGAAGGCGAAGTAAGTGAAAATCTTTCCCAGTCTCTGTTCGGACTGATACAGGGCTTGTACGCCTTCATCTAAAAAACTGTATTCCAAGGGAAAATCGGGAGCAATTTTTTTTGCGGACTCTTGGAGGTAGACAAGTGTGTCTGGGATGTTGGCGGAATTGATCTTGACAAATAAACACTTCACCCACTCATTATGCCAGCGAGGGTTGATGGTGAATATATGGGGCATGATCTCTCGATGAAGAGATACATGATGGTAATCTTTGACTAAGCCAATGATATGGCCTTCAAGGTCCCAAAATTTGAGACGCTGGCCAATAGGTGCGTCCATGCCCATGTATTCTGCGGCTTTTTCGTTGATGACGAAGTTGTTGCGATCTTCCCTGAAATCTTGAGAAAAACTGCGGCCCTCCTTAATCTCCAGCCCGAACATCTCAACAAAATCAAAATCGGTTATCGAGTATCGGATAATGGGCATAAAATCAGGGTCCTTGCCATCCCAATCAACTCCGCCGGTTTTATAGTCTTCGGCATAGGGGACAGCCTGTCCTCTTGAGACATGGGAGATGTTGGGATTCGTTAACAGCTCATTGCGAAAGCTTCGGTAGCGTCTCCGCAGCTCATTGTTGACTGATATCTTCAGAACGTAATCTGTTTGAATGCCCAAGGGTTGGTTTTGAACGAAATTGAGCTGTTTAAACACGATGGCTGTACTGATTATGAGCAGGATAGAGATCGCAAACTGTCCAACCACAGACACAACCCGAAAAAGCGAGCGTCCGGAGCGGAATCTTAGAGTCGACCGGAGCGTCTCAATGGGCTTGACAGATGTGAGGAATAGGGCCGGATAGCTGCCGGATAAGATCCCTACAATAAGGATTAGTCCTAAGAGGAAAAGATATATTAGTGGCTCATTTAGGAGAAATAGGCCTAGCTGCTTGTCCGTTAAGTTATTCATGATCGGAAGGAGCAGCTTAACCAGTCCCAGTGAGAGCAGGGAGGCCAGAGCGGATATCAGAACGGATTCACCGAGGAATTGGTATATGAGCTGAACTTTTTTTGCGCCGATGGTTTTGCGCAAACCGACCTCTCGAGCCCTATTGCTGGCACCGGCCGTGGCCAGGTTCATGTAGTTGATACAGGCTATAATCAATATAAACAGGGCGATAATAGAGAAGATGTGCACATAAGTTTTGCGGCCGAAGCCCAGGTGAACATCCTCGATTGGCATGACATC
>JAUWSR010000220.1 GCA_030609975.1 Acidobacteriota bacterium
ATGGGCTTCCGCCAGGCCCTCACCCATTTGTCCGGCAAACAAAACAGCCTTTTCCATGGAAAGCTTGCCGGCTCTTTTAATCAGGCTTTTCAGATCCTCCCCCGGGACATATTCCATGGTGATGTAGGGTGTGCCATCATCTTCATTGAGGTCATACATCCGGCAGACAGACTTGTGTGTGATCTTACGGGCAAGCTTGAGCTCATTTTTAAAGCGCTCGATGATATTCGCTTCGGTGGCAACTTCGGGCTTCAGCAGCTTAAGGGCGATTTCTTCGTTGATGGATCGATCGAGGACACGATAGACCGTACCCATGCCGCCCCGGCCGAGTTCTTCGATAACTTCGAATCTTCCCGCAAATATAACGCCTCTGATCAACTGTTTCACGGGGGCCTGCATAGTCTGTGTGGCAGATGTGGTGATGTCTTCTTCAACAGGGAGTTTGTTGCCGCACTTCCCACAATACACAATGCCCGGCTGATTATTGAATTGACATTTGGAACAGATCATAGAGGCTGATTCCTCTTGCAAACGTGTTATGAAGATATACTCTGCATGAGGAAGTGTCAACAATTTTGGGGACGGACCATGGAACAATATTGGGGACGGACCATGGAATGTTATTGATAATAAATGAGATACATTCATAAAAAGCCATTTTAATGGGCTTAAGATACACTTTTATGGGGTAAAATGGGCCTTTTAAGGCAAGATTTCCTTTCTGCAATGGTGAATGGGGATGCAATGGTGAATGGGGACGAACCCTGGAATCCTATTGATAATAAACAAGTTCAATGCTTATAGTGCCGCTTTATGGGGCTTAAACCACTCTTTTTATGAGCAAAAAGACGTTCTAAGTACCAGATAGGGATTGAGCGGAGGCGCTAGCTTTTTTCAAGAGAGGGATCTTCCTGTGCTGTTTTCTACTGTTCCAAAGGTTCCAGTCGCTTTGCAAGTTGATCCAGAACTCAGGGCCAGTTCCCAGTGCATCCCCGATAGCCAAGGCTGAGTCGGCCGTAATTCCCCGCCGCCTATTCACGATTTCATTTAGCCTGGCATAGGTCCACCCAAGATGTCGTGCGAGTTCCAACTGTGTGATCCCCATGGGTTCGAGAAATTCTTTAAGGAGCATCTCTCCTGGGTGAGTGGGTGGTCTGTGTTTAGGTAGCATGTCTGACTCCTAGTGATAATCTATGATCTGCACTGCATGGGCGTTATCGCCGTCCCATCGGAATATGATACGCCACTGGTTATTGACACGAAGGCTCCAAAAGCCGACGTATCTACTGGCCAACTTTTCGAGACGATTGCCTGCGGGGGTGCGTAGGAAAGCGAGGGAAGGAGCTGCGTTGATCTGGTCCAGAAGCCTCTGGGCTTTGGAATGCAGGACGGGGTGTAACCTACGGGAATAGCGAGAGTCTGTACCATCGTAAATGTCACGAGTAGCCTTGTCCGCGAAGCTTTTGATCATAACGAATATACTATATATCGATATATCAGTCAATAATATATAAATCGCAACTGCAGGCCTTTCCTAAGAGACTGTTAGGATAACGTCTGGAAATGAAAATAATCTCTTTGTTTGAGTTTTATTCCACCCGTTTTTAGGGGTAAAAGGGGCCTTCTAAGGCGAGATCTCTTTCCTGAGGGCTTTTACGACATATGAGTTAAGGCTCTCTTCGTTAGTCATGGCTTTGAGAACAAGAGCCTGGTGCAGTTCCGATCCAACCCGCAGAACAAATCGACCGGAATATTTTTTATTGGTAGGAGGAGGTCGGGTACGGCCATCTTTTTTGTATATCTTGATCCACTCATCAAGGATACAGCAGAGATCCTCATAGACCTTCATCTCATCAAGACCATGACAGCACTTCCCGATCCAGGAAGGCACGGAGCCTACATAACATTGGTCTTCCTCTGACCATTCCACGAGTTTTAAATAGGCATCTCTTTCTTTCATTCTTGTGTTTCCTGTATCTTCTTCTCAACAAGTTTTTCTTGATATGGTTTTGAATCATCGCCCAGTTTTCCGGAGATAGTTAGCATTACTCCAGATGTATGAATGCAGTTGCGGTGACTTCCTTTGCCTCCTCGACAAACAAAGCCTGCATTTTCTAGGTCCTTTATCAATGCTCTAATTATCCTTGGCATATAGATAGTACTAAAATGATACTATGATGTCAACCTTGTTATGATACTTAAGGACGATGTGGCGAGATTTGGATTCTCTAGACCTGGTAAAATTTCGGGGACGGACCATGAAATGTTATAATTTCGGGGACGGACCCTGGAATTCTATTGATAATAAACAAGTTAAATTCTTAAAGTGCCACTTTCGGGAGCTTAAACTACTCTTTTTGGGGGCAAAAAGGGCTTTATTAGATTCTCTCTATGTTCTTCTTTTTGATTTTCCCTCGGCTATCGAAAAGAACAATATCTATAGTTTTTGGTCTGGGATTTACACGAAAATAAAACCTATAGCTGCCCAGGCGCACCCTGTAGAGATGCTTCTTGCCCTGGACCTTTTTTATATCTGCAGCGAATGGATCAACTTGGAGGGATTCAAGACAGTCAAGAACTCTTTCTTGTTCCTTTGTTTGAAGAGCGAGGATGTTTGTTTTTGCCGTATTTGATACTTTTGCTATCTGCCACGGTCGATTTTTGGACCTCGCGTTTGAGCTGCTCGAATGTGCTGTATTCCCCTCTTTCGATTTCTTGAATACCTTCTTCGACATTCTTCCATTTCTGGTCGCTTATGAGTGCACTCTCCAGCTCGTCCTTGATCAGCCTCCGAATGAACTCCCGGATTTTGCCGGTTTTGCTGTAGCCCCTTTCCCGGCAGATCGTATCGAAGGCATAATATTCTTCTGTTGTTAGCCTTAGGCTGATATTTTTTGTTTCCTTCATTGAGGCCTCTTTTGCATCAAGTTGCCCTTGAATTGGACCATGATCTATGCATTAAATATAACGCAATTAAATGCATAAAGCAACGAGAGCTCACTAGTGATGATGAGAGTCCTATCCAAAATATCCTTTCACTATCTGCTATAAGAGATCCATCAAAAGATAGACGATTGGCTGTTGAAAAAATCTCACGACATTTTATTCAAAACAACAGCCCCAGATATTCGTATAACTCAATAATTGGATAGACGAGAATCATGGCGAATCCATTCTTTCTATTCCCTTGAAAAGGAGTCCTGCTATGCATAGAAGATCGACGTTTTTGATTGGTCTGATATTGGTGTTGTTTGTAGCAGCCCTAGCCTATGCCCAGGAGGACATTAACAAGGCTGCCCGAGAGGGTAACCTGGTCGCCGTAAAAGCCCTGCTGAAGAATCCAGTCGTAGAAATCAACTGGGCGAAAAAATCGCCCATACCGGGGCCTCTCTATGCCTTCGATGCCGTAACCATGGGGCAGCGAATCTTTGCCGTAGGCGGAAGGGGAGAAGAAAATGGATTCAACAGGTACCTCTATCAGTTTGATCTGGAAAAAGATATCTGGACACGCAAAAAAGATCTGATCTATGCCAGATCCAATCATGCCGTTACTGTCCTCGAGGACAAGATCTATGTCTTTGGTGGGAATGAGAATCCCACACGGACAGAGGTCTATGATCCACAAACCGATCTATGGAAGGAGCTGGCTGAGGTTCCCAGCCCTCGCATGCACATCAACTATTCTGCTGTGGTCTCGAACGGGAAAATACATGTGATCGGAGGGATTGAAAAGCGGTCGGACAAGGAATTTATCATCACCGATACAAACCTGGAATATGATCCGGCAACCAATACCTGGGCTGGCAGGAAACCCCTGCCTTCCCCCAGACAGAACGCTGCTATCGTGAGTGTCGGTGACACAATCTACGTCATCTCCGGAACAGATGCGCAGTTTGTCGATCAAACAACCGTCTTTGCATATCACTCCAAGAACGATTCGTGGGAAACAAAGGCTGCGATGCCCGAAGCGAGATTTATCAATGGTGTCGCGGTCGTGAAAGACAGGATCATTGTTTGTACTGGGAAGACACCCGACTATGATGTATGCAAAGTCTTTGCTTATGATCCCAAATCAGATAAATGGCATTATCTCGGTGAACTGCCCCAATACTTTATGCTGGCTGGCGTGACCTCGGCCAACGACAGACTATATGTGCTCGGCGGGAGCAACCACGAAATCATCCTATCCACCGTATGGGAAGCCAATATTAAATTTTAATTTTGGGGACGGACCGTGAAATGTTATTGATAACAAACAAATTAAATGCTTAAAGTGCCACTTTCGGGAGCTTAAACTGCCTTTTTTAGGGGCAAAAAGGGCATTTTTAAGTTCAAAGATGGTTAATCCCGTAGTTGCTCTTCAGAAAGTCCCATGGCTCTGGCCAACTTTTTCAGAGTAGCTGTCCTCAGTTTATTCTCGCTCCTCTCCATTTGCGAAAGAGCTGCCTGGCTGATATCCGCATTTTTTGCCACATCTGCCTGTGTCAGGCCGAGATGTGTGCGCCATGCCTTGATCAAATTCATGCCCTTTTTAATGACCAATCCAACCACTTCATGTGGAATAGAGACCTCTTCAGCTGGGAGCAGTTTTAGATATACATCATAGGGGATGACCGCAAAGGCGGGCTTACCGTCCTGTTCGATAATCTGGACATTAGTATGTGTGCTCATCTCTTTTCTTGACCTCTTCAATGTAGATGATAAGGGCCTTTGGTGTCCACTCTATACACTTCATTACATATATAAGCTTATAACATAAGATTGTCAACTATAAATATAAGTTAAAAAGCTAATGTTACCTCTGTTACCTCTGTTTCTCTCATAGAAAGACGAATGAGGGACCTGCAAATACTCATCAAGTGAAATGTGAAACCGTTAATCCCAAATCCCAATCGGTCTTTTTACGTATAATTGGACTGTAAGGAGTCCAGATATGAGAATGAGGATACTTATTGTGTTGGCTGTGCTTGGAATAATGCTATTCAGTGGCTGTTCCACAGGTGACCAAATCACCTTAGGCGAACTCAATCCTGACCTAATATTTGAAAGCCGCGGCGATGATGAAAACTATTCCTTTGCCGCGGCCCGGAACATTGCTTTGGACAGAAAGAAGAACCTTTACATATTCGATTATTTTGACAATACCATTAAAAAGTACGATCCACAGGGTGCTCACATCGTCACCTTCGGAGGCCAAGGCGAAGGCGAAGGCCAGTTCTCACATTTGATGGATATCAGAGTCTTCAAGGACAAACTCCTGGCCCTGGACTCGGTTGGGATCCTCACCTTCACTCTGGATGGAGATTTTGTGGACAAGACTCCCTTCCAGGAAGAGGTCGTCTGTGAATACCCACAGGTCTTTGAGGACGGTCGTTGGGCGGGAGAGCGGTATTCACAGGTTGATGTGAGCAAAAGCCTGACTCTCAGGGATTCCCAGGGAGTTGAGCTGGCCAGGCTGGCCGAATACGACCTCAAAGAGTATTTTTCCGAGCTCAAGACCGAGGAAGATTTCTTCCTGCAGGACTATCAGGCCCGCTTCTACCTCTACAGCTTCCGTGGCGACGGCAGCGTGATCTGGGCTGCATCGGACGAATGCAAGGTCTATGCCTACAAGGACGGCGCCTCGACCCCGCTCTTTTCCAATGACTATGCACCCGTGCCGATCCCGGCAGAGCAGGTGGCGGAGATGAAAAAATCCGCTGAGCGAGCCAAAGGAAATCCCATGCTGCACATGTATGTGCCCCAATCCTATCAGATCGTGCAGCACCTTCTGGCCGCCCCCAACGGCGATATCTGGCTCTACGCGATTAGCGCCGGCAAGACGGGATTTCTGGTCTTTTCCACGGAAGGAAAGCTGAAAAACTATTACCGTGTCAATGCAGACTTCGACATGACCCATGTCAAAGTCCAGAGGTTTGGCAATGCCCTATATTATGTCGTGCCCGGCCGCAGTTCAGTTAAGATCTACTCTTCCCCAATTGGGGGACGGACCATGAAATCCTACTGAAAACAAATAAGTTAAATGCTTGAAGTGCCACTTTTATCAGCTTAACATGCCCTTTTTTTGGGTAAAAAGGGCCTTTTAAGAGACAAAGACCATTTATCTCGATGCTGGTCTTGAGCGAGCCTATTTCTGTTTGGGCGTCGCCATGTAGATGTTGCCTGTCGTCTCGCCCATCCATATGACAAGCTTATCCGCAGCCACAGCCACTGTGGCATTGCCGCGCGGGAGGTTTAAAGCGATACCGCCTTGATGAGCGTGATAGACACCCTCGGTCTCCCCGTCCGGTTGTTTTGTTTGAGGGTTGAGTTTCTGTGTCCATACACAACAATAACCATCCATTTCCGAAACGTAATACAGACGGTTTCCATCCGGAGACCACGCCGGTGAGCCCAAGTAATGATCCTCTTCAAAAAGCAGGATCCAGTCTGACTCGGGGGGAGGACTTTCGGTAAGCGGAGCTACATAGATGGCTGCGCGTCCATCTGGCTTTCCATAGACGAAACTGATCCAGCGGTCGTCAGGAGAAAGAGCAGGCTCTATGATGCGTCCTGCACCGGCTTCCAGGAGGAGTGACGTTTCATTCGTGGCGATATTGAGCCTCAGCA
>JAUWSR010000091.1 GCA_030609975.1 Acidobacteriota bacterium
CCCTTTAAAAATATGGCGGAACTCAGTCTTCCCATATCCGGGAAAAATTCATTCAGAAACTCCTGTTCGTTATTCCCTTCCTGGTCTGTGGAAATATAGCGAGGAATCACCTGCTGGTAGGTCCCAGAGAGGTTCCAGCGATACTTGATGGAAGCCAGTCCGAACTGTGACTCTGTGAGATTGTGGCCCACAGCACCAGCAGCCAGAGCCATCCCCGTGGATCCCATCTGGCTTTCCGGATAGACCGAAGTACGGTACATCCCCGCCGGCCCCCCGGTGCCCAGGACCACATTGACGGCATTAAAAACCACATAACCGGGACAGTCCAACTCACTTGAGCTGTTCTCCAAGGCCAACGCTCCCACGACTTTTTTGGAACGGCCCTGGCCGACCGTCAGCAGGCTGATCACCTCATGTTTGTCCAACACCAGGATATTCCTGGCGCGGACAGCCCTCAACAGAGCTTCGAACATCAGTTGGGACGTCAGGGGACCTGCTGAAGTCGCACGCTGCCGCGGATCATGGTCGGTCTTGTAACCCACATAGGCCCCATACCGGTCGTGAGGAAAGGGGACCCCGAGTTTGACCAGATGATAGAAGGCCTGTGCGGAATTCTGAGCTTCACATAGGGCGATATCCCCATGCATGCAGCCGCCTTGGTAAAGATCGCGGGCCATGGTAAAAGGTGAATCGGGTTTTTCTCCCGCTAAAGATAACTTGTAGTAGGTCTGTTTGTCCGACCCGGTGTTGTTGGAGGTTCCTCCTCCCCAATGGTCGGTGGCGATGATGACATCCGTCTGCCCATTGTCATAAAGGTTCACGGCAGCATTCAAAGCAGCCACACCACTGCCCACGACCAATGTGTTGACAGGATAGCAGGGGATCCAGCGTCCCTCGATATCAAGGATACTCTTTTTCATTTTACGTTCCTTTACCAGACAGCTTTTGATATTCAGCAGCATATATCTCGCTGTCTCTAACGACACAACCGGTCGTGTGTCCGGCCCGCATCAGCTCACTGCATTTGGAGCAGGTCAGACAAACCTTGTTTTTGTCCAAGCCCCCCTTCTCCATCAGGTCCAGGGGAGCGGAGGGATAGGCAAAGGAGCTTCTTCCCAATCCGATAAAGCTGGCTTCTCGGCGGGCTAAAACTGCGGCACCCACATGGGGGGAAAACTGGCGCAGCCAAGAATAGCCGCTGCCGATGACGGGAACTTCGGGAAAGCTTTTTTGTAAGGCGCCCGTGACCTTGAGCAGGCGCATGACACCCTCCAGGGGGTGCTCATCAGGCAGTTCGGAACCCTTTAGGGGCTTGTTAAAAGGTCGCCCCAGATGAGGTTTAACATAGGGATTTCCCATAGAGATATTTAGAAAAACACATCCCAAAAGCAGCAGACGCCGGATCAGAGTCGTCGTCTCGGTTAAATCAATATCTAAAGGGGAATCCTTGGCAAAACCGAAACCATAGGGAAAAGGGATACCATCAAAAACGCTCAAGCGAGTAGACAGCAGCAGATCGGGTACTCCGTTTTGGATCTTGTAGAAGACCTCCGTTAGGAAGCGTGTCCGGCTTTCAAAGCCCTTGCCATAACGGCTGTGTTCCCGGCTGTAGGCACCCAGAAGTTCATTGAGAAGATAGCCATGACAGCTTTTTATGTCCACCGCATCGAAACCGGCATGGTAGGCCAGCCTGGCGGCTTCCAGAAAGCTGTTTTGGAGATGGCCGAGTTCTTCGTCCGAAAGAATATGGACCTCATCAGACAGCTTATCCAGATAAGGATTGTAAGCAGCAGCCTGGGGTTGGGGGCTTCCTTTGGGCTTACTGTAACGCCCGGAATGGGTCAATTGCAGCACACAAAAAATTTCATGCGATTGTCCAAAGCGGGCCCGGGCCGCAGTCCGAGTGCTGTCCACCAAGGTTTGGAAGGCCTCCAGGTTGTCACTGGTGAGCATCAACTGGCGGGGATTGGAGCGTCCCGGAGGTACAACAGCAGTCGCTTCAAACCAGATCAAGCCGCTGCCTCCCTCTGCATAACGGCGGTAGCGCCGCCGTGTCAGTTCGGAAGGTGAGCCATTGGTGAAAGCATCCGCCCCCTCCATGGGCTGAACGGCCAGCCGATTGGGAACCAAACGCCCCCCCACAGTCGTGCTGCGCAGCAGAGGGCTGATATCCGACCGGAAGGGGATCTCCAAGCCGAGGTTCAGTCCGGCCTGGTACAATTCGTCTGCGGAACGGTAGTCAAAGGGGAGATGATGAGCCATTTCTGCCCTATTTTACCCGAAACCACAAAAAAAGAGGAGTAAAACCTGCGTTCACCTTCCTCTTCATTAATATGATGTTTGCGCTTAAAATAAACAGCGTATTGAAGTGAATCCCTATCCTTTTGAGCCGCATGAGGGTGGGTGGTTGGGTCCTCGGCGAAAAAGGATAGGAATTCACTTTAAAAGCGTTCGGTAGGAGAGCCCTTTGAGATCCTTAGTTTCCGGCGCAAACAGACTGGCTAGAAAACCTACAAGAACGCAGACCCCAATACCAAAAACCGGATAGAGATAGAAATGCAAATGGCTGAACCAGGTGACGTAGATCAAAGCCACGACACTCACCCCTGCTCCTATCCAGGCTCCCAGGGTACTGCCCCTACGGGTGAATATCCCTAAGATGAATATACCCACGATTCCGCTGCTTACCAATCCGAGGGCTTTGTTGAAAAAGAAATAGAGAGACTGAATGTCGTAACTGGCCAACAAGCAAGCAGCCGCGATTACCAGCACACCTAGCAAAGCGATGATGACACGGGCCAACTTGAGATAGCGCCGTTCGCCCTCATGGGGACGGAAGCGGCGATAGAAGTCCGTCGTGACAACCGTAGAGATGCTGTGCATGCTGCTGTCGAGACTTGACATGGAAGCGGCGAAGATCCCCGCAATAACCAGCCCGGAAATCCCCACCGGCAGACGAAGCCCGATGAAGAGGGGAAAGACCTCATCATTCTGCATTCCCAGCTTGAGGAGCTCAGGATGGAGTTTAAAAAAAACATACAGACAGGTTCCCATCACAAAAAAAAGGGTTCCGAAGATAACGGAGCCGAATCCATTGAGCCAAATACCTCGAGCAGCGGCTCGTTCATCTTTTGTGGTCAGATAACGTTGAATTACGGCCTGATCGGTGGTGTAGGGACCGAACTGGAGGGCAAAATTTCCCAGAACAATGGACCAGGTAACCAGAGCCGTGAAGCTCCAAGTCCAGTCGGTGATCCTCAGCTTTTGGTCTTCCAGGGCCGTGGCCAGGACCGCACCCGGTCCACCCACATCGACCAGAATGAGGACAACCGTCACGATCATTCCACCCAAGAGAACGACGGTCTGCAGTACGTCCGTCCAGACAACAGCTTCGATCCCACCCAAAATGGTGTAGGCTGTCGCCAGGACTCCCATAACCAGGATGCAGATATAGATGTTGATCCCTGTGAGAGCGGACAAAGCCAAAGCCGGTAGAAACATCACGATCGCCATGCGCACCAGCTGAAAAGCGATAAACGAGACACTGCCAAAAAGCCTGACTCCCAAACTGAAGCGTTTTTCCAGGTATTCATAAGCCGTGGTCAGATCCAGGCGGCGGAAGAAAGGCAGATAGTAACGCACCACTACCGGCGCCATCATCAAGATGGCTAAAAGGGCCGGGAAAACCAACCAGTTGGAGGCAAAGCTCACAGCAGGTATGGATAAAAAAGTGATAGCACTCAACTGGGTCACATAAATGCTGAGCCCGGCCGCCCACCAGGGAATCCGTCGGCCGGCCAGGAAGAAATCCGCAGTACCTTTCTCTCGTCGGGAAAAATAAAATCCCATGGCGACCAAAGCCACAAGATACAGCAGAAGAACTGCGGAATTTATCCATCCGAAACGTGGGGAGGGAGTCAAAAGGTAAGCCTGCTGAACCTTGGGTGTCCGCACTCCCGGTTGAGTCTCTCCTGATGGGATGACAATCCCTCCTCGATAAAACACAGCCTCTGTCGTAACCACACCTACAGGCATCTCTCCGGCTGCAGACCAGGTATCTGTGATGGTATGATAAGCCAAGACAGTGGGAGGAAAGGGGGGTCTTTCCTGAACAGGTTTCGTACCATGGTTTCCAGTAGAACCGCTGAATACAAGAATATGCGACTGCCCCACCGCCAGAGCTGAACCTGCAGCCAAGGACCCCGGCAAAGGAGCCAGAATCTCCCAACTGTCCGGCCCAGTCAGAGACTGAAGGTCGTAACGGAAGCTTTCGGAAAGATAGCGGTAAAAGGTTTCGCTACCTGCTCCCGATCCGGCATGCTCGCCCCCGAACAGAAACAAATAGCTTTTTTCTCCCCCCACGTTCTGGACAGCTGTCATAGCCTTGATCCGGCTCTCTCCCGGCCAAGGCTCGAGTTCCTCCCAATGTAATGTTTCCAGGGGCTGCGAAAGGTCGAGCTTCCAAAGATGTTTTTCAGCAGATCGGGGATCAAGAGTTGATTGGCCGGAAAGAACATATACGGCATTTTGATGATGTTCCGCAGACAGAAAAGCGGAAGGCTGGGGCAAGGGCGGGAGCGTTTCTACGGACAGGTCCTTTTCGGCAGGATCCCATCTCCAAAGAGTGACATCGGCATAACAGCGATCGGCATCGCAGCCGCCGATGAAGATCACACCTTTTGAGGTGGAAACCGATCCACCGTATGCCAATGGCCGGGGGAGCTGTGGGAGGCGCTGCCACTCTTTGGCTCCGGGTTCGAGGATGTATATATCCGCATGCCAGACCTTTTCACCCCCTTGCCAAGGAGGAGCTTCGGGAAAATTAGCCCCTCCTGCCAGGATAAGGCCAAGATTGTGCACTCCTATAAACATCCCTCCCAATCCTGGAGTATCCGGCAGCGCTGGAAGCTCTGTCCATTCCAATTGGGAAGAGTTACGGATTCGATTCTCCTGAGAGTACGCCAAGTCCGGACCACAGCCCAAAATCACACATAATACTAAAAGCACCAGACAAAAATCTCGAGGGGAAGTGGACACGCGTTTTCCCTAGTTTTCTGGATGAGTTTCTTTCTCTCGAAAATATTTCAAAGCCTGCAGCTTGGCTTTCAGCTCAGCAAACTCGGCTGCTGACAAGGACTCGAGGGGAAGGCGGCAGGGCCCGCACTCCAGACCCAGAAGCTGCATACAGGCCTTAAAGGCCGGTTGGCCACGGAATTTAAGCAGAATCCGGACCATATCCATAGCCTCCCTTTGAGCCTTACGCGCAGTGACCATGTCGCCTGTCTGAAAGGCCAGGAAAATCCTATGGTAAAGAGAGGCAGCGAAATTGTATGTACTTCCAACAGCGGCAGTAGCGCCTGCCATCAATCCGCTCAGAAGCATTTCATCCCGCCCGAAGAAGCAGGCAAATTTTCCCTGGAACAACTCCACACATTCTTGAAAAACATCCACTTCCGGTGCACTGAATTTGACACCCAAAAGTTGGGGGAGCTGCTCCTGGCCTAAACGCAGCAGCTCCACCACATCCACTTCAGCGCCTGTAAGGCGGGGTATGTGATAATAGAACAGAGGAAGTTGGGGTGCAGCTGAGGAAATTTCTTTCAGGCCCTCCATCAGGCCCTTTAGAGAAGCACTTTTATAATAGACAGGAGGAACCGCGGCCAGAGCATCCGCCCCGATGGACAGAGCATGTTCCGCCAGGCGGCCGGCTTCTCTCAGGCTGTCATGACCGACCTGAATGATGACCGGCTTGCGGCCGGCTGCGGATTCCACATACGCCTGAGCCACGGCCTGCCGTTCTTCACATGTCAGCGAAGGTCCTTCCCCCGTACTGCCGCACACATAAAATCCTCCCACCTTTTCGCTCAAGAGATATTCAACCAGAGGTTTGATGAGATCCAGGTTCAACGAGCCATTCGGAAACATAGGGCTGAAAACAGCCGGAATGAGGCCCTGGTATATTTCCGGAGAGAATTGCATATTTCCGCTTATATCTCAAGAAGACATTCAGGTCAACCTTTAGGCACAGTTTGTGCTTGACATATCATCCGGCTTTATTACATATTATATATAGTCTGCAAACGCAGGGGGGATGCTATGAACAATAGTTCTTCATTGGAAAGCGCGCCGGTACCCAAGACACTCAGTCAATATGTGTACACTCATCTTAAGGACGCCATCATCAGTAATGAACTCCAAGCCAAGGAAAGGATCGATGAAAAGATCATCACGGAGAAATTTCAAATCAGCCGTACACCGGTCCGGGAGGCCATCAATCGTCTGGCGGGAGAAGGCTTTATCACCATCGATCAACACCGTGACGCTCACGTAAGAGAGCTGACTCTCGCTGACCTTCAGGAAATCGCTCAAGTTCTGGGACTGTTGGATGGACATGCCATGGCCAGCATCCTGGACCGTTTACGGCCAGCCGATCTGACCGCCTTGGAAAAAATGACAGCCAAACTCGAGAAATATCTCCAAGAGGAAAGTGCAAATAAATTTTATCAAACGAATTTTGCTATCCATGAGAAGCTCTGGAGTTTCCTGCCCCCAGGATATTTGTACACAACTCTGAAGATCGGGGCCTCCCACATGCAGCGTTATTGCTTGAATGCTGTTATGCCCCACTCTCATGAAGAGATGCTTAAACACTCCTCCAAACATCACCAATTGCTCATGCAAAGTTTAAAAAAGAAGGACGCAAAAGGGCTTTCCACGCTCATGCGTCAACACTGGTCTCCTGATCTTTAAGAGTCCTTAAAAATCAATTTTCATAATCTCTCATGGTTGAATTCTGCGGATTTATGTAAGAAAATAGGGAACTAAGGAGAAAGTCGCTTATGGCCGCACCATGTTTTTCGGGACACATCTGGAGAGATGGCCTCTTTGTGCCGGCTGAATTCTCTGTGGAAGACGGAAGGATCCAGGCAATGCGGCCTGCCCCCAAAATCCCGCCTCTCTTCATTGTGCCTCCCTATGCAGATCCTCATATCCATGGAGGTTGGGGATACAGCTTTCAAGATGCAGAATTTGAACAGTTGGAGAAAAAGCTTCTGGAGCGAGGCATCTTTTTTGCCATTCCCACTCTGCAAAACTCAGGTATTGCCGCCCTCAATAAAACGGCCCGCTCGTTCAAAACCTATAAACGGGAAAATCCAGGCTGCATCTTTCCTTTTCTTAGGGTAGAGGGTCCCTTTATCAGTTACGAGAAAAAGGGCTTCCAGCGGGAAGATTTCATTCTGGAAGCGGATCAGGCGCACATACAGGAACTCCTGGCCATCGATGAGATCGGGCTCTTCACTTTTGCTCCGGAACGGGAAGGAGTAGATATTCTGGTAAAACAGGCTTTCGCTCGTAACAAAATTCCCTCTTTTGGTCACAGCCAGGCCACCTATGCCGAATTTTCAGAATTTTATCGCCTAGGTGTTCGACACATGACCCATTATCCTAACGCCATGAGCGGACTGCACCACCGGGAGATCGGCCTTGTAGGCGCGGGTTTATTAAAAGATGACCTCGTGCTGGAGGTGATCGCAGATGGAATCCACAACAGCCTGGATTTCCTGCGGTTGCTCCTGCATATCAAAGGCCCTACCTTTGGCTTAGCCTCAGACATGATCCCGCCGGCATTTGGAGAAAACCCTGAATTCGATGGCCGCCGGCTGCACCAAAAGGGAAAGCGTTTCACGACGGATGCGGGGGTATTGGCCGGCGGAGGCACCGATATATCGGAGCAGGTTCATCTGCTGTTGGAAGCCGGGATTCAGCCTGAGTTTCTTGTCCCCTTGGCAGGACTCAACACTTTGAAAGCCTTTAGCAACCCGCTCCCACGGCTGGAGGAGCAAGCCGAGGCTTCTTTCCTTGTGCTGGACGATCGCTTTCGTTTACAGGAGGTTTACCGGTGCGGGATCAGACAATAAGGAGAGTTATATGGAAGACCGCTTGAGGATCTCCATCTCAGGCGTCAGGGGCAAAGTTCCCTTGGCCCTGGACGTGGAGGTTGTCTCCAAATTCGCCTCCGCCTTTGCCTCTTACGTTGAACAAGGCCGGATCGCAATCTGCCGGGACACCCGCTTCTCCAGCCAGATGCTGAGCATGGCGGCGGTTTCCGCCATCCTGGCGGCCGGGCTTGACTGCACAAATTTCGGACAGATACCCATTTCCTTCCTGCAGTTCTTCCTGCGCAGCGGCAGCCATTCAGGTGGGATCTCAGTATCGGCGGGGCACAATCCTCTCCCCTGGAATGCAGCCGTGCTCTTGAACGAAACAGGGCACTATTTGGAAGCCACAGAAGGCCCGGAGGTTTTCAATATCTACGAAGCCGGAAATTTTGCTAAAGCCTCATGGCAGGATCTGGGCCGGAACAAAGATGAAGACTTTCCGGTCGATACCTACCTCGAAACTTTGGGAGGTCTGGTCGAACGCCGAAATATCCAGGCAGCCGGTTTCAAAGTCGTGGCAGATCCCTGCAACGGTGTGGTATCTCCCTTCCTGACAGCCTATGCCGACCACTTCGGCCTTGACTTGGTGGTCATCAATGACGAACCCGAGAAGCCTTTTCCGCATCCACCCGAGCCCTCCCCTGAAAACGCATCTCAAACAGAGGCCGTGGTTAAAGCCAGCGACGCTGACTTGGGGTTTTTGTTCAATTCCGATGGGAGCCGGATCTCCTTTGTCGATGAAAAGGGAAAAAGCATCAGTGAAGAATTCAGCTTCCCTCTTGCGCTCTTGGCTTTAAAAGGCAAGATCCATAAAGCGGTCACCACAGCTGCCACTTCACAGTTGGCAGATTGGGCCGCCCAGAATATCGGCACCAAACTTATTAGAACACGTGTGGGCCAATCCGCCGTTGTGCATACCATGGAGGCGGAGGAAGCGGAGATCGGAGGAGAAGGGAGCGGGAGTATGGCCTATCTGCCCTTTTCCCCGGGATACGACTCCCTTCTGGGACTCACCCTGGTCCTGGACCTGATGGCAGCACAGGAGAAAAGTCTCTCAGAGCTTATCGCCCCTTTCCCTGAGCTTTTCCACCGAAAGATCAAGATCCAGGTTCCGCCGGCCAAAACTTACAGCGTTATGGATAAATTGGAGGCAGCCTATGCCTCGGAAAATCCGGACTTCACCGACGGCATCCGTGTTCAAAGGAAAAACGCCTGGTTCATCATCCGTCCCTCCACCACCGAATTCATTCTGCGCATCATCATCGAGGGCCGGAATCAGGACGAGGTGGATTCTATTGAAGACGAGATCCGGGAAAGGACAGAGCTGTGAGAATCTCAGACCTCAAGATCAGCATCAGCGGGATCCGGGGGATCGTGGGACAGAGCCTGACTCCCCAGCTCATCATAAAATTCTCCGAAGCCTTTACGACCTACATAGGTAGAGGTGAGATCGCAGTGGCCTCTGACACCCGGCCATCGGCGGAAATGGTCCGCTGTGCCGTAATGGCAGGGATCCTCTCCTGCGGCGCTTCACCCATTGACCTGGGGGTACTTCCCATCCCTTCTCTTCAGATCTATACTCGAGAGCGAGACCTCAAGGGTGCGATTTCCATCACCGCTTCCCATAACCCGGTGGAGTGGAATGCCCTTAAGTTGGTAAAACAGGGAGGATTATTTCTCAGCCCCTATGAGGCCGAGGAGCTCCTGGATTTCTATTATCAAGGTCGCTTCCGGAGGGTGGAGATACCCGGGGGCATACGCCAGGAATCCGATCCCTTTTCCATCCATGAACAAAAGGTCTTTCAGGTGACCGATGTCGCTGCCATCCAAAACAGAAAACTCAAAGTGGTGATCGATCCCTGTGCCGGTGCAGCCACACCTTATGTCGTGGCATTCCTCAAAAAAATGGGAGCCGAGGTCAAGATGATCCACAGTCATATGGATCCTGGTTTCCCTCGTAACCCCGAGCCCGTGGCTGAAAACCTGTCGGCTCTGTGTGAGGCTGTCAAAGCAGAGAGAGCCGACGTGGGATTCGCCCAGGATGCGGATGCCGACCGCCTGGCTGTCGTGGATGAGCGAGGGAATCCTTTGGGAGAAGAATACACCTTGGCTCTGGCGATCGATTACTTCCTCTCCCATAAGGAAAAATCCCCGGTTGTGGTCAACCTCTCGACCTCCCGTGTAATGGAGCATATCACTGCAAGCGCCGGTGTTCCTCTCTACCGCACAAAGGTGGGAGAGATCAACGTATCCCGACGCATGCGGGAGGTCGGCGCCAGGATCGGTGGCGAGGGAAATGGAGGAGTTATCCTGTCCGATGTACACATCTGCCGGGACAGTTTCTCAGGCATGGCCCTGGTGTTAGAGGCCCTGGCACGTTCAGGTAAAACCGTTTCCGAGCTAAGGGCCCGGCTTCCGAATTATGTTATGCGTAAAGAGAAGGTTTCAGCCTCCTTCCGAGACCGCAAACGCATCCTCGAGAGGTTGGGAGACAAATTTCATGAAGGGAATATTGACCGGACAGACGGCTTGCGGATCGTTTTCGCCGATTTTTGGTTTCACGTACGTCCCTCCAACACCGAGCCGGTCGTTCGTATTCAGGTCGAAGCCGGGGATGAAGCCAAAGTCCAGGAGATATTTGCCCGGATTAAGGAAGAGATCGCATGGAAATCATAATCCTTCCCACACCTGAAGATTGTTTCAGGGAGGTAGCCGACCGCATTGGGAACTGCATCCAGGCCAAACCCGAGGCCGTTTTGGGTCTGGCGACCGGCCGCACCATGCGCGGTATTTATCAAAAGCTGGTCGCAGATTTTTCTGTCGGCAAGGTCGATTTCAGGCAGGTCACAACCTTCAACTTGGATGAATACCTGGGTTATCCTCCTGACGATCCCACAACATTCTTCAGCTATATGCAGGAACACTTGTTCCAGCATATCAATCTGGCACCTGAAAACATGTTCATCCCCTCCTCCTTGCCCAAAAGTATGGAGCAAGAATGCACGCGTTATGAGCAGGCGATCCAGGACAAGGGTGGGATCGATCTGCAGTTGTTGGGATTGGGGCGGGAAGGACATATCGGATTCAACGAACCCTCCTCCTCTTTGCAGGCACGCACACGGATCAAGACCTTGACCAAAACCACCCTTAAGGACAATTTCGGTAAGGAGGAAGGGCCACGCTTTGCTATCACCATGGGGATCGGCACCATCATGCAGGCCCGCCAGATCATCCTGGTTGCATTGGGAGAAAGCAAGGCTCAGGTTGTGGCCGAAATGGTGGAAGGCCCTATCACCGCATCTTGCCCAGCTTCCGTCCTGCAGTTTCATCCTCTAGCCAAAGTGGTTCTGGACGAGGCCGCAGCCGGAAAGCTGAAACGTAAAGTCTATTACAAGTGGGTTTGGGAGCACAAAAACGAAGTGGAAGACTTGGAGTCATAGATGAAAAATCTCAGCCGAAGACATTTCCTAAAGATTGCTGGAATGGGAACGGCATTCCTGGCGGGAGGCAGCCCACTCGAG
>JAUWSR010000145.1 GCA_030609975.1 Acidobacteriota bacterium
TCGAGGTCTATGATGAAGAGGGAAACATCATACGGAGAATAGACAGACCTTATGAAGCGGTTCCGTTCACCGGGGAGGATGCGAAGGACTACTATAACAGCTTTGCCGACAATACTAACCAGGTTTTTCAAAAGATGGCACGTGACTTAGAGCTGCCCACGGTAAAGACTGTGACCGACCGTTTACTGGTGGATGACTCGGGGAATCTTTGGGTGGAACTCCAAGAAAGTAAAATACAGGGGGAGAGCGAGTTAGTAGCCTATGATGTCTTCGATCCGGATGGCGTTTATACGGCGAAAGTATGGAGCGAAATCCAGCCTGCTCTATTTAAAGCCGGGAAAATGTACACAATGAAGACGGATGAGGAGGGGTATCGGAACCTGAAACGTTATCGAATAAAGTGGGAAGATTAGATCAGGTCAGTCCCACACGTTGGTAGAAGTTTTTGATCTTACCTTCCAATTCTTTGGCTTTCTCTTTGCTGCCCTCTTCTTTTAAGGTTGCTTTGAGATTCTTCAGTTCGGTGGCGATTTTCCGTACCTTTCGAACCGCTGATCCCGCATCGTCGGTCGTGTCCAGTCCGGTGGTCCCCATCCTGCGTTCAGCTTTAAGCAGGTCTCCACTTGCAGTGTCGAACCTCTTTCTCAGGGCGTCCACCATAGCTTCCTCGTCCGACATGGGTACATACAGATAGGTATAACCGGCATAAGCTACGGCTGCCACGATCAAAATCGCTATTACTGCTCTCATTTATCACCTCTTTTATTAACCTGACTTATTCCAATGTCAATGTTTTCCTTCTTTTATCTTTTTCCGATCCCACTGCTGAAAACATAATTTGAGTCGAGTGAGCACGCCGAATTTAGCAAATAATCAGCTATCGTTTCTTGTTTACTGAGGATGGTGCGACTAAAAAACAGGATATGAGAGCACTCAACAAAGACAGCAACAGACATGATATACTTCTTCAGTTTACAGCACTTTCCAAGTACAATATATAGTTGACTAGATATAATATGTGGAATCGAGAGTTTTTCAGGTCATTCGTCTTTATATTGATTATCTGCATTCTACTCGGGGGTTTCGCTTGTGGAAAAAGCCCCACCACCACCGATCCACCCTCTGAACCGCCGCCGCCCCAGCCGTCTATTTCAATTTCCGCCAGTCCCTCAACCGGAAATACGGATACGGTTGTTACAGTCACGATATCGGTAAAAGCAAATAACAAAGAGATTAAAGTTTTTGGCCTGGACCTGACCTTCGAGGCCAAGATGTTTTCTCTTCAGTGGGTGGAAAAGGGCGACTTGACCTCATCTTGGGCGGCGGTTGACGGCAACGAGATCGAGTCAGGCATGGTGCGCATCGGTGGCTTTACAGGATCGGGCGTGCCTATACCGGTTAACAAAGACGGTTCTATTGCTAAAGTTAAATTCAAGGTGACGGGAAGCAGCTTGAATGATGGGGCAGTAAGCCAATTGTGTGTCAAGAATTATACCGACGATATCGCCGGCCTTAAACCCGAGCCAGCCTGTGTGCAGTTTACTTATAGGAAATAACAGTGCATAATGATGGGGGGATTTAGTCATGCAAATAAACATTAGAGAGCAAGGAGAGGTTACGATCCTGGAATTGTCGGGTGAGATCAGACTTGATGATGAGTCCGGAGATTCCCTCCAAGATGCTGTCCGCGGCCAAATTGAGGCAGGAAAGAAAAGTATACTGCTCAATTTTAAAAAGCTGGACTTCATCGACAGCTCCGGGGTCTGTGAGATCGTAAGCAGCCATATAGCTGCCAAAGAGAGTGGAGCCCATTTGAAGATCAGTCATGTTCCTGAAAAGATCATGTTGATCTTAAAATACACCAGCCTGACCAACATCATCGAGATATTTGACGATGAGAAATCCGCTCTGCAAAGCTTCTAGACAAAGACCCTGCTCCATTCGTGAAGCGAGATGATCGAATTCCGGTTGTGTGTTTTGCATGGGTGAGGTTTACCTCCTTAAAAAAGCTTCTTCTCTTTGACACGGGAAAGTTGGAATTCCTTCAAGAGTTTCTTGGTCAGGATTTTTTCTACATCCCGCAGTTTGTATTGGGGAAGGTCGGGGATCTTGCCGCCCGCCATGATCTCATGGCCTCCTCCGGTCCCCATATCTGAAATGATGTTTCGGATGGTCTCGGCCGAATTTGACCCTCTACGCAGTGAACGCAGACTGAGATACATATCGTTTTCGAAACGTCCCATCACAAAACTTACCGAGATCCCTTCACGAAAGATCAGAAAATCTGCGATCTCGGCGGGAAGCTCCGGATAGGGGACTTCACCCAGAGGGCAAACGACGACATGGCGGTAGAGACGGCTGCGCTCCAAGGCCGTTTTAACCATCCGAAAATATTCTGCTGAGAGAGTGGGGTGTTCGATCTGGTAAAGGGCATCAAAATCTACATAGGAAAGCAAATCCAGATAGTGTTTGTGATCCAACCTGGTCCTTTCCCAACCCAAGTCTTTGGTCTCACTCCGAATAGCATAAAAAAGCGCCGTGGCTAAGGCTTTGGGGATGGGAAGGTCTGATTCCTTGATACAAGCTGTGATGATGGTGCTGGTCGAGCCCAGGTTTTCATCGATTGTGGCCCACTGTTTATATTTGGTCGTTTCTCTCAGCGGATGATGGTCGATCACGATATCCGGGATGATGTCCTTGGGGATGGGAGTGTTTCCTGTGTAAGGCTGGCAGTCCACCATGATGATGGTCTGTTCTTGCTGCCACAGCTTGGCGGTAACTTTCTTAAGCGGGATGTCCAGAACTTTGACGAGGGCCCGATTCTCTGCGCGTCCGATGAAGCCGGCGTAGGCGATCACAGAGGTTAAGCCTGCGGTCTTTTTCAGAAGATAGGATATTCCCCAGGAGGATGCGATGGCATCCGGATCCGGATTGTTGTGGGGAAGGATGAGCACGGGTTTATTCTTGTCCAGCGATGATAAATTCTTACAGAACATTTTTTGCAGTCAGCGGATGGTGAGGAAACTTTATCATAGCAAAAAATTGATGTCAAAATCTCCTCGGATTTCTGATATAATTCTTGCAACCGTATTTCCTTAGGAGATATCTAATGAAGCCCAAGTATATCATTATTCTGATCCTGGCTGCCTTAGCTGTTATCTTTGTCTTCCAAAACAGCGAAGTGGTTGCCATCCAACTTTTTTTCTGGACGATAACCATGTCTCGTATCATCATGATCGGGGGATTGCTGTTGACCGGATTTTTTATCGGTTATCTTTTAGCTCGCAAATAACAAGATCTAATTAATCACCCGGATCTTCCAGTTTGACTCACGGCTCGAGCTGTGATAATACCTGATTTCTATTTACCTGAAATATTCATAAAAAATGTCGATATTAATAATTATTAAAGAATTATCAGAATCTTTCAAAATCTCATGGAGATTACATTCTGATAATTTCGATACCTTTACCTTTTCTATTATTTATCGACATTTTTTACCCTTTGGGCGAGTTGATCTCACCATATCTTCTTCGTTACAAAGGATTCGCGGTGGACAACCACAGCTTCATCCTTTGTGCCTTGAATCTACGGCAACCTTAACTCGTGAATAAGTCAGGACAATTAAAAGAAGGAGTGAAATATGCGCTTGCGATCATTGTTCCTAATTATTTGTGCCCTTTCGTTGTGCATCGGAAATGTAGAGGCTCAGTTGGATCCCTACTATTTTTGGACGCTGCTGCCCGCCGAGCAAATGGCGGAGATCATCGGTGAGGCCTCGGGGGAGACCGCCTTCAACACCATCATGGAAACCGGTGGCTACAACAAAAATCGCTTGGATCCCGAATACCAGAGCACGTTCTATGAGGCCCAGTACATCCTTGACCAGCTCAAACTCTATGGGCTGCCCGGAGCCGAGATCGTCCGCTATCCCGGCCGGGAGGTTTGGGACGGGATCAAGGGGGAGCTTTGGGAAATCAAGCCTAAGCGCCAGAAGATCGCTTCCTATCAAGATTTGACGGCTATGTTAGCGAGTGGAAGCAGTTCAGCCGATGTCACGGCTCCGTTGATCTGGGTAGGTCGAGGAACAAAACCCGAATTGGAGGGCAAGGAAGTCGCAGGCAAGATCGTGGTCACGGATGGCAGTATCAGTTCTGTGCATAGCCTGGCTTGTATCCAAATGGGGGCCGAGGGTGTTATCGCCATCAGCACCTCGCGTATACATTTTGACCCCCTGCAGATTCCCTGGCGGGGTATCCGCAGCCGCCGGGGGGAAGATGCAGCTCCAACCAAGTTTGCATTTTATCTGCCCGCGCGAGAAGGCGAGCTGCTAAAGCAGCGTTTGATACGCAAAGAAAAGATCACAGTGCATGCTAAAGTCGAAGCTGAAATGCAGCCTTATGATCTGCAGGATGTTGTATGTTACATCCCCGGTACCGATCCTGAAGCCGGGGAGATCATCTATTCCGCCCATCTATTCGAGGGCTACGTCAAACAGGGAGCCAACGATAACAAGTCAGGGAGTGCGGGGATCCTGGAAGTGGCCAGAACTCTGCACACCTTGATCGAAGAAGGCCGTCTGCCTCGGCCTAAAAGGACGCTTCGGTTCTTGTGGGGCCCGGAATTCTCCGGTACCGGACCCTGGGTCAAAGCCCATAAGGACCTCATGGCCAAAACACTGTGCAACATCAATATGGACATGGTCGGGATCAAGTTGAGTCCCAGCTATTCATTCATGTGTATGATGCGGACCAGTTATGGGAATCCGCATTATCTGAACGATGTTATGGAGAACTACTACCGTTATGTCGGAGAGACCAGCCGGGAAAGGATCCACAGCCGCGGCAGCGGGATCCGGATCGTCGCTCCTTCCGGGTCGGATGAGCCTTTTTACTACAGCATCGAAACCCATTATGGGGCCTCTGACCACGAAGTCTTCAACGATTGGGGTGTCCAAGTGCCGGGCATTATGATGATCACCTGGCCGGACCAGTGGTATCACACCTCGGGTGATCGTATCGGCAAGATCGATCCGACACAGATGAAGCGCACGGCCGTGATCGGAGCCGCCGCCGGTTATACCATTGCCGCCGCTGAGGACGAGATGGCTTTGAAGATAGCCGGCGAAACGGCCAGCAATGGAACACGTCGTTTGGGTCAACAGTTAGGCAGAGCCTTGGAACTCCTGAACCGCGTTCAGACTGCAGAAAAGTTAGCGGGAGCGTATAAACAGGCCAAAGCCACTGTTGAGGCTGCGGCTACAAATGAAAAGGCTACCCTGGGTACTGTGGTTGAGCTGGCCTCGGATAAGAAACGAGTAGGGAGTCATGTAAACCTTCTCCAGGAAAGCGTGAATACCGTGACTGCGGCTCAGCTTAAGACCGTGACGGCACACATGCAGAATACGGCTGTGCGCCTGAATACCAAACCGGCCAAAATTGTTTTTTCCGACATCGAGAAAAAAGCCGCCAAAGTATTCCCCAAGCCTACATCTAAAGTGAAAGCCGACGGTTATCGCGGCTACTATGAATACATCAACAAAATTCCTAAGAAAGAAAAGAAAAAGTATCCCTATAAAGCCATGAACCTCGGGGATACACGCGAGCTGCAGCTGCTGATCAACGGCAAAAACAGTGTCCTGGACATCAAGAAAATGCTGGATGCTCAGGCCCGAAGAGTGTCCAAGCTTGAGGATATCTTCAGCTACCTCGAGATCCTCAAACTTGCCGGCTTAATTGAATTTTAAGAACCGTCCCCGTTTAGTTTACATGGATTCGCGGGCGGTGATGTTTTTTTGACCGTCCAGTTTCCAGAAATCTGCCCCCTGCAGCTGGTGTCCGTATCCACTTGCCTGGTCGAGTGTGACCATCAGGTTGTTGAGCGGCTTGGCGCGGCCTGCGATGATCACCCGGATCATCCGATGGAGCCAGGAGTTATTCGGCTTGGTGAAAGGGCAGACCCGCTTACAGTTTGAACAGCTGAATCCATTAAAATCATAGCAGGTCTCGGGTGTGATGTACCATTTGTGTGTACCTGGATTGTTAGCAGGAGAGGGGCCTTTCCAGGTGCGTTCCCCCTCTGGGATAGAGCGGCTGGGACAGTGATCGGCACAAAGCATACAGGCCTCGCAGAACTCCGTCACTCCAAAACTTATGGGGGAGTCGGGAATCAGCGGCATATCGGTGATGACCTTTGCCAGCCGAACACGGGGTCCGTATTTTGGCGTGACCAGGAGGCCAAGACGTCCCAGCTCTCCAAGACCAGCATCGACTGCCATAGGAATACTTAGGCCCACTCCATTACCGGCCGGCAGGGCTCGATACCCCAAACCCCGGATAAATTCTGCCAGAGTGCTGCTTGTGACCGCCATGCGGGAATAACCGTCCCCCACAGCGGCCGAAGCCAACCTTCCGGGGGAATTGGCGATGCCCAAGTGATATTCTTCGAAGGCCAAGGCAATGACACGGTTCATGGATCTGGGTATATACCACGCATCTTCACTCTTTTCGTAACGATCTCCCTCCGCAAGAACAGGGATGGCCCGTTCCCGGTCGTCCCGACGAGGGGCAAAACTATCGGAATACAGCCACAGGGGATTGAGTTCCGCCACCCCAGCCTGGGAGGAGCCGTAGAACAGAGCGGCATGCTTGACTGCCCGGGTTGCGTCTTCCCATTTCATGTCGATATCAGCCGGATCCCACGGGCCAAACTGGTGCAGCCCACTCCCTCTTACCATGCCGGAGGGACCGTCCCAGCGGTAGGTGATACCATCCGAACGTGCGTAGGTCCAGGCGGCTGCCATCAGCGCATAATCCAGGCGTGTCTGGTTGGGCACTTTTCCCTGACCTTCGATCAGGTTTTTATAGGTTACGTCTTCTACTTCGGCCAGGGCCTTACGGCGTTCCGGCACCCAGACATTGCGGCTGAAGGTGTTGTACTTCTCGCTCATGGGTTTGAGCACAGCCGTGTCGTAGGTATAAGGGAAATCCTGGGCGCTTCTGATTTCAACCGGAAGGTTCCCATATTCTGACGGTGAAAAAACAACCCTTCCGTTTGATGTCTTCCCGATCACCTCAGGTGCCGCGATCCCCAGTCCCAAGGCCGCACTGCCTGCCGATAAGAGTTTCAGAAATTCGCGTCTTTCCAGAGAAAGCTTCGGCATCAGCCCTTTTCCTTTTCGGCTTTAAGCGCAAAGACAAAACGAGCCAGGAGAAAGGCCCACACCAAAACACCAAATCCCAAGATGGTCCCCATGACCACTGCTCCTTGCACGGCACCCTCTTCTAGAAAGCTGACGATGACTTCCAGAACAAAGGCTAGATAAATGAATCCCAAAATAGTCAGGATCCATTGCCACCATTTGATCGCCGGTCGTTTTTGCCCCAAACGAACAGTTATAAATAAACCTGCTGTTACCAGGGCTCCAATCATAAAATGCGTGATCATTCTTTACTCTCCTTTCAACTTTGGTTCCTGGCCTTGAAACAATTCCATACCGGGAGCATCTTCAGGACGTGATGCAAAGCCGTGCTTGGTATAAAAACCGACCTTATCTCGTGCAGAAAAAAGCTGGATGTCTCTAATGCTGCATGCCTGACACTTTTGTACGAATCGCTCCAGAAGATCACTTCCGATTCCCTTCCTCTGGTATTCGGGATGAACGATCATGTCCAGGATCAGGGCATGACAAACGTTGTCGCAAATTATCCGGCCCATTCCAACCAAACGGTTGGTATCATATGCAAAAAGCACGTGCCAGGAATTTTCGAACGCCGAAAATAATTCGTCCTTTTCCAGCTGATAGTATTCATTCCAGCCGGTGGTCAGAAATAGATCATATAGCTGGATTTTGTCCGGGAGTCTTTCCTCAAAACGGATTTTCATTCGCCGTTAGCCTAGGCCTTCCCCTGCAGTTTTTTCAGAAATTTTTCTTCGTTGATGATAAAACGCTGATGTCTGCCTTGGCCGATGAGGCCGAAGTTGTCATGGGCATTCACCTCGAATTCTAAAAGCCGATTTTCCCGCTTAACAAGAGTCGCTTCGGCTGTGACTTTTCCTCCCAGGGGAGTTGCCCGCAGATGTTCGATATCCACCCGTGTTCCCACCGTGGTCCATCCGGGAGTGAGGTAGGTTTGTACGACAGCCATGGCCGCCGCCTCCATCAGAGCGATCAACATGGGTGTGGCCAGGACATCGATGTCTCCCGAGCCGATCTCTTTGGCTGAGTGCGCCTTTTCCACCAATAACGAGCGTGAAGCTGTGACATTCAGAGGTATCAGAAATTCCATGGTTGGCTCCTGAGCAGCCTATTTTTTCACTTTTGCAGCCACCCAATCGCCGATAACCTCAAGGGCGGTGGGGGAGATGGTCTCCTCGATCTTGGCATAATCGCTGACAGCACCGGTCTCAGAAGTCTGGAAGAGGTGGTTCAAACTGGGGAGCTCTTTGAGCGTAAAATCAGTATTTCCCCCTTCTTTTAAAGCCTGTCCAATTGCGGCCAAGTTTTCCGTGGGGGGAACCTGCAGGTCCTTTTCCCCATTGATGGCAAACACCGGGCACTTCACTTTCCGTAGAGCGGTCTTGGGATCATAGGTCAAAAAGAATCGAAACCACTTCGACGTTACCTGCTTCATTTGGGCATTCCACTGAACATCCGTCACTTCTGACTCTTTCCTTTCTTCTTCACTCAGGCTAGCTATATCTTTTTCATGGAGTTTTCGTAATTCTATTTTTACGGCTTCATCGTCTTTTTCGTTTTTAAGGATAGCAAAAATTCGCTTTTGATCCTCCAAATTCTTTTGGATATCTTCCTCACTGGTGCCTTCTGCTCGACTGATCTGCGCCCCTTGCAGGTAGAGTATCTCCTCTCCCGTCAAACCGGTTCCGGCCATAAGCACGATGAAGGCCACGTCCTTTGATTGGGCAGCGACCATGGGGGCGATGATGCCGCCTTCGCTGTGACCGATGAGTCCGATCCTTTTGGAATCGATCTCCTCGCGCTCCTTAAGGAAATCCACACCCGCTAAA
>JAUWSR010000198.1 GCA_030609975.1 Acidobacteriota bacterium
AGGCTGTTCATTGGGATGTCGATCCTGAGTATCTGACCCAGGTCAGCTATCGGCGTTTGACTCCCTGTCTTCTGCAGGTACGGCCGCCCATTGGCCCTGATGTGGATATCGCACCTGATGAGATTTTTGAATCCTTCCGAACCTACGAATTGATCTATGACAGCACAGATCGCGAACGCCAAGGCTTGACGGTACGCCGCATGTACCGCACCATTTCCCCTTGGATGACTGAAAATCCGCTTATGATGCATGTACGCCACGCAGATCCAGACATGGTCCGAAGTGCCATCGACCAGTGCGCCGAAGTCGGCTTTGAGATGGTGATCCTGACCTTTGGCAGCGGTTTTAACATCGAGAATGAGGATCCGGAATATATCGCACAGATCAAAGAACTTGTAGACTATGCCCATTCCCAAGGGATCGAGCTTGGTGGATATTCACTCCTGGCTTCCCGCCGGATCAGCGACGAACACGATGTCATCAATCCTGAAACCGGGAAACCGGGAGGCTTTGCCGCCTTTGGGAATTCACCCTGCATCGGCAGTGAATGGGGTCAAGACTACTTTCGCAAGCTGTACGCGTTTTTTGACAAAACCGGCTTTGACCTGCTCGAACACGACGGTTCCTATCCCGGGGATGTGTGCGCATCGATTAAGCATCCGGGCCATAAAGGCTTGGAAGATTCCCAGTATAAGCAGTGGAAGACCATCACGGATTTCTACAAATGGTGCCGGGGGAAAGGTGTGTATCTAAATGTGCCCGACTTTTATTACCTTAGCGGTTCCAACAAATGTGGCATGGGCTACCGGGAAACCAATTGGTCTTTACCCCGGGATCAGCAGGTCATCCACACCCGTCAAAATATCTATGACGGCACCTGGCAGAAAACACCCAGCATGGGCTGGATGTTTGTTCCCTTGACCGAATACCATGGTGGGGGAGAAGCGGCCACCATCGAGCCTCTCAGTCAGCATTTGGATCATTATGAACTCATGCTGGCCGGCAACCTCGGTTTTGGTGTGCAGGCCTGCTACCGCGGTCCTCGTTTGTATGACACAGACGAAACCAAAACCATGGTTAAAAAATGGGTGGACTTCTACAAAGAGCACCGAGATCTCTTGGAATCCGACCTCATCCACCTGCGCCGTGCGGACGGACGGGGTCTTGACTACATGCTGCACGTCAATCCTCATTTGGAAGAGAAGGGTTTGCTGATGATCTTCAATCCCCTTGATCAAGCTGTAAGCAAAACGATCAAAGTGCCTCTCTACTACACGGGTTTGATTGACAGAGCAATGATCCGTGAGAAAGATGGAGATCCCAAAACGTACAACCTTGACAGACAGTACAACGTCTATCTCCCCGTTCAAGTTGCACCCAGAGGAATCACGTGGTTTGTTTTTGAATAATGGGGGCAGCCCCCCAGTTCTTATTGATAATAAAAGAGATAGGCTGGAAAAGAAGGGGGATTTCTAGCTTAGAATATTGTTTTAAGCCCCCAAAATGCACATCTAAGATATTTTATGTCCCCTGCCTTGACAGCCTCTTTTTATTGATTGAAGATAAATGTGAGGCGTGATATATACATTTATCCAAGGCGGTCCAGCACATTTTTCAAATTGGAGGCAATATGAAAAAAATCAATACAATACTTATGCTTTTACTCTTTGGCGTCGGGAGTATCCTGTGTTACGGAGCCGACAATCCCAAAGTCCTGATGAAAACCGAGTTGGGAGATATGGTGATCGAGATCTATTTGGATAAGGCACCCATCACAGCGACAAACTTCCTAAAATATGTGGATGAAAATCGTTGGGAGGGAGCTCACTTCTACCGAGTCGTCACCATGGAAAACCAGCCCAACAACGAGATCAAGATCGAAGTCATTCAGGGTGGATTGGGGTACATACAGAGCGAGCTTAGACTCCCTGCTATTGAGCATGAGACCACGGAAAAAACCGGCGTTCTTCACAAGGATGGTGTCATTTCCATGGCCCGCTCAGGTCCTGGGACAGCTAGCTCCGAATTTTTCATTTGTGTCAATGACCAGCCGGAACTTGACTTTGGAGGCAAACGCAATCCCGACGGCCAAGGATTTGCGGCCTTCGGTCAAGTGATCCAAGGGATGGATGTCATTAAAAAGATCCAAACTCAGCCAGCCGAAAATCAAAGACTCGCCTCAAACGTGAAGATCCTTTCCATTACACGCATTAAAGAGAAATAGCTGCTTGATTTTGTATGGCAAGTCATTTGTGGTAATCTTTTAGTAGAGGAGTAAACGCCATGAAAATGAAAGAGAATTTAAAAAACGGCTCTGAAATATTGGTCCGTTCTATGACTCTGAAGGATTTAGATCCCTTGATGGACTTCTACAATGGTCTCCCCCAGAGCGACAGAAGGTATTTTCGGGTCGATGTTACCAACAGAGAAGTTATGATCCAGCGGATCAAACTGATGAAATCGGGGAACTTTCTCCGCATCATCGCTCTCTTGGATGACAAGGTTGTCGCAACCGGGCTATTGGAATTCTCGGAGGAAGAATGGCGGAAACATCAGTGTGAACTGCGGACAATTGTCGATCCCACCCTACGTCATAAGGGATTGGGCACAGTGATGCTGCGGGAGCTTTATCATCTGGCAGCCGAAAAGAAAGTGGAGAGAGTGGTTGTCCGGATCATGCGTCCCCAGAAGGCGGCCCGCGCCATCTGTCACAAATTGGGACTGCGGGAAGAGGTCGTCCTACCTGATTATGTCAAAGATATAACCGGCAGAAAGCAGGATATGATCATCATGACCGGCGACATGAAGGAATTTTGGAGAGAATTGGAGCATTTTTTTATAGATACGGACTGGAGGAGCCACAGATAGGATGACGAAATACGTTTTTTGGAGTGCCCTGCACCAGCACATCAATATTGCTCTTACAGAAGATCTGTCCAAGTACGCTCAAGGGGAAACCTTCTGGCAGGCCTTGCAAAACCTCTGTGAAACGCTCAAGGAATGGACACCTTCGGAAAATGGCGAAGAAAGTGATTTTAACTCCCGCTTGAAGATGTATTATGAAACCGGAATCAATAAGGCTGAGGTCGTCGTAGAACAGAACGGTAGTCGTTTCTCTGTTAAATGTGGAAACAGCAAAAGCATCTTCGATGCAGATTCCGAGAAAGAGGCCGTCGCTAAATACGTCGAGGCTCGGGCCAAAACTTCGGTAGTCAACACGGGTGAGGTCAAAAAAGGGTAGCCCGATTATTCAACAGTTGACTAGATTTTTACTCATATAACCCGCACCTGTGAGAAATCATGTATAATTGAAGGGATAGATTTATAGGATTGCCATGTCAAATAGACGCTGCGTAATTTTAGTGCTGGCTCTGTTGTGCCTCTTCACGCAGTCCCAAATCGCGCAAGAGATTGAGGATCCCTTTCGTATACAGTTGGGAACGATCGATGTTACACCACTCAGCGGAGCAAAGGTGTACCCCACAGCCGGCAAACAGCACCTGCTCATCCAGTTTTATGAGGTCCCCGATGCCAAACAGCGACAGGCCTTGAAGGACCGAGGCGTACATCTTTTGCGTTATGTCGGAGGCAATACTTATATATCTCGTGTAACTGCTAAAGACCCGAATCAACTGGACAAGATCGGAGCCAGAGCCATATTGGACTACCGCCCTGCGATGAAGCGGTCAAGACAATTCACTCAGAACACACAGCTGCGCATGAAAGTGCAACAAGGTGAGCTCACAAATATTTATATCCGCTTCCATTCCGGTGTTTCCTTTGATCGTGCGGTCCAGGTCCTCCAATCCGCCTGGATTTTTCCGCAGCAAAGCAGCTTCATGTACAACAATGCTGTCCTGGTACAGGCCGATCTGCGTTCTCTGGAACTCCTTCTGGCCTCGGACTTGGTGGATTTTGTCGATGTAGGGCTGCCCCCTAGAGTCATCCACAATGCGGATGCTGCAGTCCTAACCAATGTCAAAGATATCCGCGGGAAACAAAAGTATAAAAAGCCTTCGGGTAATGGGATTCTTGTCGGTGTGTGGGATGATGGCCCCATCGATTTTCATGCGGATCTGCAAGGCCGGGTCACCATCATAGAAAAGGGAGAGTCGGTCTCCAGCCATGCCACCCACGTCGGCGGCACCATCGCTGGGAAAGGAACGCTCCGGCCCAAGGCTAAAGGCATGGCTCCTTCCGCTCATCTTTACAGCTATGATCTCTACGGTGACATCCTTTTCGAGACCATGCGTGCCCTGCAGAAATATGGGGTTGCGATTGGAAATCACTCTTGGGGATATGTCCAAGGCTGGTATGCGGAGATGGCAGATAGTTGGTCCTATCTGGAGGGATTGGATTTTGGAGAATACCATGGCCAAACAGGGGCATTTGATTCTTTCGTAACAGACTATGATTTTCCCTTTATAAAAAGTGCGGGCAACACCCGAAATGGCAGTTATCTCGGGCCGCATGCTCATGACCTGGATGGGAAAGCCGATTTTACCGACCTGCATCCTCCCAACCCGGATTTTGGTGCGCTGACGATCTTGTCGGTGGCAAAAAACTCAATTGTCGTAGGAGCAACCACAAAAGACAAAGTACTGGCTGCGTTTTCCAGTACTGGCCCTACTCAAGATGGCAGGGTCAAGCCGGATATCGTGGCCCCAGGTTATAGCATATTTTCCACGATTCGAGACAATGGCTATGCTTCTTATAAAGGGACCTCCATGTCTGCGCCGGTGGTGACAGGCGTTTCTGCGCTGCTCATGCATTATTACAAAAAATTGGGCGGAGAGACTCTAGGCGCACTCCTTCTCCGGGCTCTTCTGATCCATTCGGCTGAAGATCTGGGAAATCCAGGACCGGATTATCTCTACGGATTTGGTCTGGTAGATGCAGAATTTGCTGCCCGCATTTTAAAAGCGGCCTCAACCGGTGGAGATCTTGCCGGGGCGGCGCTTATCAAATCAACTGGCGAATCGGCCACGTTAAAGGACAATTTAGTAGCTAAGGTCATACGGGCTGAGCTCGATAATAAAGACAAATTGACATATACGTTTGATATTCCTGCAGGAGCGCCTCAGCTCCGAGCCACTTTGGTTTGGCACGATCCTTGGGGGAAAAAATTGGTCAACAACCTCGACCTTCTCGTTCGTGATCCCAAGGGCAAGGCCGTGAAACCCTATGTTTTGAACCCCAATAAACCCACCGTTCCTGCGGTTCGTAAACGTAATAGCCGGGACAATCAGGAATATATTCTGGTGGAGAATCCCAAAGGCGGTCAATGGAAGGTCGAAGTCAAAGGCAAAAAGATTCCTTGGGGCCCCCAGGAGTTTGCTCTCATTGTTTCAGCCGGCACGGGGAACAAGCCCTCGCCGATCAAGGATGAAGGCGCTTTTGAGATCGATGCTATCAAGGCCTACCATGGCAGATCGTCTTTTAATGATGACGAAAATGTTGGATTTAAGACTGGCGATAAGCTGGCTTTCAATCTGACCGGACGTATATTAGCCAATGCCAAGTACAACGGCTATTACGGCGCTGTCTCCATAGATATCTACATGTACAACAGCAGCGGGAAATTGATCCTCAAATACAAAACCACTCAAACCAGCTTGGCACCCAAGCCTTTTTCGTTATGGTCTTGGGAATACGAGATTCCCTCGACTCTTCCCCCTGGGATCTATAATATAATAGCTACAGTCACAATGCACAACGGGTCCACCGGCCAAGCCTCCACAGCCATCTCTGTACAATAATGTGCTCAGATAGAGAAGCCTAGATTCGTTTTTTTGACCTAAATTTGAGTTTCTAAGACTCCTTTTGCTTGTAGACTTTGAGGTATGCGATAAATCCGAACACAAAAAAAACAAGGGCAAAGATACGCTGCTCGCGCATGATGTTTTCGTGCCCTGTATAATCCAGGAAGAACAGCACCACACAGGCAAACAGTAGGATGGCACCTAGGATTTTTTGTCCCAAACTACCCCATCCCCAAGGGGTGCGTTGGGCGAGCTTGAGGCCCATCCAAACCGTTATCCATCCGAGCGCAGCCCCGGCTACAACGTCTAGAGGCCAGTGCACTCCCACCGCCACTCTCGTAAATGCGATGATTGAGGCTGCTGCGATCAGGATGATCCTGAGCCATTTTTTTGATGTTGTTAAGGCAAAGACTCCGGCCAGATTAAAGATCATGGAGGCATGCCCTGAGGGAAAGGCGTTGGCTCCCCAATCCGGACCGATCAGGTGGACTTCATGGGGCGCTAAAATCTGAGGCGGACGGGGGATATGCAAAACATGTTTGATAGTCTGTCCAAAAATAGTAAACAGAATGGCTGCCAGTAAAACCGACCAGATATACTGCGGTTTCTTATAAATAAAAGGAAGCAGGAGCACGAATGAAATCAGGCCATCCGATAGATTCGTCAGTACAGCCCATAGTTTATCCTCGAAGTTGTAGGCAAAGCTGTTGATGGCAAAAAAAAGCTCCTTATCCAAATCACCGAAATAGATTACGGCAAAGAGAAGTACACACAACAAGGGAAGCCCCCAGATCCATGCGGGGCTGGCTTTTACTTCAAATGTCTTTTCAGGTTGTTTTATCTCTGTCGCCTTCTTTAAGTTTTTCCAAAGCGAAAAAAAAGATCAATGGCCCAAGACTTTGATCCCGGCCTCATGGTCTTTCTGCCAGATCACTTTTGCGATAGGTTTTTCGGATTCGGAATTGCTAGGCACGTCCAGGTACTGGAATTCCATTACAGAGCCAGGCGGAACCTCGTCTTCCAGAAAGAGGCCGAGCCCGCGGTCGCTGACGTTCTGGGTGAAGCCTTCTCCTTCTGCAGGGATAAGGACCTTGTATGTTACTTTTTTGACAGAATCTGTCCGTGCAAATTTACGGTATTCTTTCGGTGGGTCTGGGGGAACGGGAGTTCGCCGTCTTCGGTCTCGTTTATAGATCCTGAGCTTGAGCATTTTACAAATTTTACCAGAAGTCAGCTTATAAATGAAGGACTAGATTCGGTTCCTTGATTTCTGAAATCAAAATCTGTACGCTATAGGTCAAAATTCGGGCAAGTCTATCGGAGGAGTCATCCATGGAGAAAAGCTTGACGCTAGGCGGGGCACGTTGGCCACGGACCCTCAGTTTTTTCAGCGGAATCGGGATGGTGGCCTCATCTCTATTGACGGTTCAGCATTATTTCAAAGCCAACTTTCCCGAGTCTATATTTGAAGGTTCGTTCTGCGACAT
>JAUWSR010000135.1 GCA_030609975.1 Acidobacteriota bacterium
AGAACGGGATTATTCAGATAGCTCAGCATGATCCGTTTTCCGGTAAGAGAATTGAATATTGGCAGGACAAACTTCACTACGATCAAAGCCAACATTAAAGCCAAAAAAGTGAACAATAACGATTCTCCCAAAAACTGTTTCACCAGCTGGAAGCGGCTGGCCCCCACCACCTTTCGTAATCCGACTTCATTTGAGCGATTGGCGGAACGGGCCGTTGCCAGATTCATGAAGTTCACACATGCGATCAAAAGGATGAACAGGGCGATCACCACAAAGATGGTGATATATTTAATGTCACCCGTTGGGCTGATCTCGTGCTGGAGTTGGGAGTGAAGATGTATGCTTTTAAGCGGTTGGAGTTGGGAATGCAGGGTGCTTCCTAAGATCGTTTGGATCTGTTGAGCGGCATGTTTTTCTATAAAATCCGGTAATTTTGCTTGAAGATCTTGAGCTGCAGCGTTGTCCTTCAGCAAAAGATAGGTATAGAATTCATGCCGCGCCCAGCTTTTAAAATAACGTTCTTGGACAGAAGGCATCAGTTCCAGAGTTTTCAGAGATGCAAACATGTCCGTGTGGAAATGAGAATTGCGGGGGATCTCCACCATGATTCCCGTGATTAAGAATTCCTGTTCGTTGATCTTGAGCGTCTCATTGACTGGATTTTTGTTTCCGAAATATTTCTGCGCGATCCTTTCCGATATGACCAGGCTGTTGGGAGCTTCCAGCACCTCATCGGGATTTCCATGGACTAAGGGGAAGGTGAAGATGTTGAAGAGAGAAGCGTCTGCGAAGATCAAACCGTCCTCGTAAAATTTCTTATCCTCGTAAGTGACCATCCTTCTTCTTCCAAGAAACAAACGTACGGCATCTTCCACTTCTGGAAAGTCCGCTTTCAAGGCCGGTGCAAAAGGCGCTGAGGATAAAGCAAAATATCTGCTAGAATCTCCTTCGACGTCAAAAGCGTCGACCAGGCGGTAGATACGATCTGTCTTCTCATGGTAGCGATCGTAGCTCAACTCATCCTGGACAAACAGTGCGATCAACAAGCAGCAAGCCATCCCGGTAGCTAGACCAAAGATGTTGATGAAGGAGTAGGATTTATATTTTCGTATATTTCTTAGCGCGATTTTTAGATAATTCTTGAACATTAAAAAGCTCCAGTAAAAATTGTTTTTGATGCAGGCAGGGACGAGTTTGATGATTTGAAATAAATACCAGAGCAAGGCGGGACACTTACCGCTGCGTTGGGAGATACGGTCCGGTTCATGACTTTATTCCTGAGACGATGACAAATTCAAACTATTTTCGAAAGCTAAAAAGTGTAAGTTTTACTCTTTGTCTTCTAGGGGTTCTTTCGGTTCCGTTTCTTTGACAAAAGTACCGCAGACTTCCAGAAAATGTTCCACAATTTCAGGATCGAATTGGGTACCCGAGCAGCTGATGATCTCTTTGACCGCGCGCCGATGTGAGGAGGCCTTGCGGTAAGGCCTCTCCGAGGTGATAGAGTCGTACGCGTCGGCAATGGACATGATTCGGGCACCCAGTGGGATCTCTCGACCTTTTAATCCATCTGGGTAGCCGTTGCCATCATGTTTTTCATGATGCGATCTAACCACTTTGGCGATATCCTTGAGTTCGATAACAGGTTTCAGGATGTTTTCCCCACGAACGGGGTGTTCCTTGATGGCGGCGAATTCTTCATCCGTAAGGCGCCCCGGCTTGTTCAGAATGCTTTCCGGAACGGCGATCTTGCCGACATCGTGAAGGAGTCCCGCCAACTCAAGGTCTTCCAGTTCTTTTTCACTGAAGCTCATATTCTTGGCTATTTTCAGTGAAAAATCCGTAACACGAGTGGAATGGTGCCGAGTGTATTCATCTTTTGCGTCTATCGCCGAAGCTAAAGATTTCACGGTTGACAGATACAAGGAGTGCTGTTGCTTGACGAGGTCCGACGTCCTCATCTTAAGATTGCGGTTGACCAATGCCAGCTCGGACTCGATATCCCGCATCCGCAAAAGGGAGCGAATGCGCGCTTTGAGCTCGACCGAATCAAAGGGTTTAGCGATGTAGTCGTCCGCTCCTGCCTCGATCCCTTCCGACATCATGTCGGCGCCCGACTGGGCGGTCACTAAGAGGATAGGGATGTGCTTGGTGTTCTCATCGGATTTTACCTTTTTGGAAAAAGTATGCCCGTCCATCCCTGGCATCATGACATCACAAAGGATCAGATCAGGATTTTTATCTTTGAGAAGGATTAGCCCATGCTCGGCGGAGGTTGTGAGCTCAAGATCGAACTCTTCGGACAAAAGCATCTTCATCAGTTTGAGAACTTCAGGATTGTCATCGATGACCAGCAGCAGGGCATCATGGAATTTGGCTTCATCGATCCGCCCGGTCTCAATCTCGATTTTCTCAAGGTCTACAAGATGCAGTCGACGCGAGTCGGCTACGATCTCCTGCACCCTAGGGCCATCCTCGTCGGTGGCTCTTCTTTTCATGCCTACCGGCTCATCCTTCACGCGGCGATCCAAGACGTCGGCTGCAAAATGAGCATCGCCTTTCAACATTTCCACAGTAAACCTGGTTCCTTTATCGTGTTCACTTTCGGCCTTGATTGAACCTCGGTGAAGAGAGACGATTTCTTTGGCCAAGGATAGGCCGATCCCGGTGCCTTCATGGAAGCGAGAGGCAGAGCCATCCACTTGAGAAAACCTGTCGAAGATCGTTTCGAGCATATCGGTGGGGATTCCGATTCCTGTATCTTCTACGGCAAAAGAGATGGTGTGGTCATGGTCTTCAATGTAGAGCGTGATCTTCCCCTTTTCAGGTGTGAACTTGAGGGCATTGGACAGAAGATTCAGGATGACTTTTTCAAACTGATCGGGATCGATCGTGAGGTCGATATTATGGGGGGGGTGCTGATAGTATAACCGGATCTTCTTTTGGTCAGCCATGGATTTTACGGACTGCAGCATGTCGCTTACGAATTCAGTAAAGTTTACGGTTTCAACTTTCAACCGCATCTTTCCTTCCTCGTATTTGGTCAGATCGAGAAGATTATTGATGAGCTTGAGCAGCCTGAATCCATTGCGCTGCATGGTATCCAGGATTTCTTTCATGCCGGCGGTGATGCGTCCGGCTTTGCCGCCTAAGAGCATGTTAAGGGGCGCAAGCATCAGGGTAAGGGGTGTCCTCAATTCATGATTGATGTTTGCAAAGAATTGTGTTTTGAGCTCATCCAGTGTTTTTAGTTTGGCGTTCGATTCCTGGAGCTGGGAGGTTATTTCTTCCAATTGGATGCGGTTCTTGAGCTCACGACGGCGGATGCTGTCCATGATGTAGGAGCCAAAAGCGCCGATAACAATGATGGATGTTAAAAAAAACAGGTTGTTGATGACAAATCGCCACTCACCTTCCCCGGAGGGAAGGGTAATAAAGCTGGGGATCGCATAGCTGGCCCAAATAAAAGAATAGAGGATCATGGTCTCTCGGAAAGCCAGGGGAATAACGACGACCATACCGAAAATGATCAAATTCAAACCCTGATAATAGCTCGTCAGGAATCCCCCTAAAAATTGGATCATTAGGGATATGCCGGCTGCATCAATAAGAACCAGGGCCATTCCCAATCGGATATAGCCGCGATTTGTGTGCGTCTGGGAGTAAAGAAATAACAGAACGAGGTGCCCCACAAAAACTGTAACACGGATGATGACAAATTCCTGGAAAAATTCAGGAGTGTAAATCGCATCCAAGCCTAAAAAGGAAACGTAAAGGATCGCACTGAGGATAGTGGCGAGCTTCGCCCGGCCTTTCAGATCATATTCATTATTCAGCCTTTCTTCAAAGGCTTGGTCTTTTATTGCCATTTGTTTCTCTTGCTTCTGCAACTATGATATAGCCCTGAGGTGGATCGCCGTAAGTGGGGATGGTTCGAACGATCTCCCACCCTGTTTCTTCCAATAAACTGTCAAGCTTTTCCGGATCGAAGAAATCAAATGTCCCAGCCTCTTCCAGATCTACTAAAGCCTGAGCATCATTGAGGAAGGCACGGAGTGAATCAAGCAGGCGAGGTTTTGTCCATTCCGAGGGCAGTGCATCCTCCGGCATTCTTGCGATCTTTTCCACAAGCCGCGTGAAAGGTCCGGAAGCATCCGTGTCTGGTCGCATACTCGACAAGACCAGTCGGCCACCCGGGCTGATCACACGTCTGACTTCATACAGAGTCTCGGCCGGATCAAAGATGTAAGAGAGCACGAGGCTCATGAGTATTTTATTATAAAAACCCGGTTTAACAGGCAGATGAATGTTTGCTTCCAGGTTTCCCGGAAAATGAAGACTCTGGAAAGCGGGTTTTTTGGGAAGGAGGCCTTTTACATACCTGGCTGCTTGGTTGAAGTCGATAATGGTGCGGTATTCACGTAGATCGAATTGGCTTTTCAGCCAGTCATCGAGGGGGGCGTCGATCTCTTGTCCCCGGAGGATGCGGTGGAGCCGCGGCGAATATGCATCCTGGATCTTGAGGGCGCTTTCAAGGCTGAGGTTCTCGATCCTATCAGCCAGATCCTTGAAGTGGGCGATCTCTCCTTTAAGAAAGCGGGTGATCGGTAAATACCGGCTTAGCTCCAGATCTACGCACATGAGCTCGAATTGTCCCTGAGCAGGGAGGAGAAGCTTGGGGTGGGATGTGAGCTTGGAACGGGCCTTTTTCAAAGCCTCAGGAACAAGATCGGCAAGGGTAACATGAGAAGGGAGGGCACGGCCATTCTCCAAGAGATGCTCTACAAAGATCCCGGTTCCACCGCCTAGATCGAGCACCCTGTCATTGGGAACAGGGTCTAAGGCTTCAACCTGGTCGTGCATAAGCGTCTGGTAATCATCCGACATCCCCATGATATCAAAACCCAAAACGTTTTCTTCTCCGATCAGATAACGCTGCCAATAGGCCTTTCTATCCTTTAGTTTTCGTGCGGGGATCCTGTCCTTTTCAGCCCGTCGAAAGATTTCCAGATTCTTTTTGCTCGGCAATACCGGGGAGATCATTTTGTGATGTAAAAAACGATATACCAAAGACGTAATCGTGCCGAATACCTGAAGAGCTTCTTTCGATGTCCGGGCATTGTGTCCGGTGGGAACGGAGATCACTTCTCGGGGTGAATCAACCTGCACGCTCATAATATCTCTAACCAGATCAGTTTTGACCCAGTTGTCGTACTGCCCGTAGATCCAGCTGATAGGGATGTCGAAGAGGCGCATGTCTTCCTTGGCTTGGTCAATGGTCGCCACCTTATGAGCCACCCCATCGCCAACATAGGGATCAACATTGACGAGATTTCCCAAAATCGGCATGACGCCCATCTGGATCCCCAGCTTGTACTGTTCGAAAAAATCCAAACCACAGTTTATACGGGTCATGAGATCCCGGAATTCCGGTGTGCCCAGGCAGGATATCCAATAGCTGATGTGACGTCGATAAGCTTCATCCCTGAGGACGATCCTGGCCTCCAAGGCGGAAAGCGAAAAACTTATCAGGACGATGGAGCTGGCTCGAACTCTGGGATTTGTTTGCAGCCAATCGATCATAGTCTTAATATCAGAGGCTCCCTGGGTAAAATCTGCATTGATCAACTCATATGGGGGATCCGAGGCTTCCGGATCTTTATGGCTTTCTCCTTTTCTGCGGATGCCATCATAGCGGAGGACTGCCAGCGGTTTACCCAGGAGGTAAAAATTTTCAATGAGAGTTAAAGCCAGGCTGAACAGCGTTTCTTTGGTTTTGCCGAAAGCGGGAGGGATGAGCACAACCGGTACCGGTTGGCGGTCCAAAGGCAAAGAAGAATCCAAAAGTCCGACAATTTCCTCGCCCTTCTGATTCTCCACTCGGATAACCTCGGGCGGCTTGCTAGCCAGTTTCTTACGGTCTGCAGATAAGACCAGGCGTGGGTGGTCATCAGCTTTCTCTTCAGAATGTTGTTGTTCAAAATCTATTCGAGGGGCATGAGTGGTTTGGATGCTCATGCGAGCGATCCCGAACTGGATGCCATAACGCATCCGGTGAGAGGCAGCGTCGCCTTCCCAAGTGACGTAACGTATCTCACCATTCTCCTGCCACTGCAGGTCATCCCCATCGAAGATACGAATGGTGTCTAGAGGTGTGCCTTTCAATAAAACAGGTTCGCCGGATTTTGAAACGAAACTCACTCCACCGGGACTGATATCGATTATCCGTCCTTTGATCGTATTGTTGTGTGGTGGGGGAAGCGGTATCTCGATCCAGAGGTCCCCCTGGGGGTCGATTCTTTTTTCATGACGTTTTTCCGAATAGAATATAACCCGAGGGTAGAGGCATTCCATCTGTTTCCCGTCATCGGAGATCCGATACACGGTGGTTTCAAAATTATAGGTGGCGTAGCCGAGTTGGAACGAGACAAAAATAAGATCGGATGTCTTGAATTTCACATCGAGATTTTGGCCCTCGAGGGTACACGAATGAAGGGGCACTAATCCCGACATTTTCATGATCTCGTGTTTGGGCAGATGGGCCTGGATAGCCACGATTTCTGTCTCTGATCTCTTGGCTTCCCATAGAAAGGTTTCGATTCGGGTCTTATCCGTAAACGGGACCATATCCTCGGTCTTGAGGAATGGATATCTGGCTTTTAACTTGTTGAGGTCTCTTAACGTAACCGAATCGGCCAGCGATCGCATGAGAGAAATGCGGCCGCCTTGATCCAAAGTGAGAAATTCTACCCCTATCCCGCCTCTTTCTTTATCGGTTCGAACGACACGGGCCGAAACGGTATAGTCTTTTCCATCCGGAAGGCCGATTTTAAAAGGGAGTGTCATCCCATGGGAGTAACGGGATAGCGTCCTGAGGAACATGCCACTTTCACTAATATTTATAAGCTCGATTTCCGTGTTGGCCTCTCCGTCGACTTGGATAAGGGCAGTATTCTCAAGATTTAGACGCATCACGGCTCGTTTTTCCTTCGATGTTCTGGCGAGCAGGTAGGCGACCTCGTTTCTGATGCTGTCCGGGGACACTGGTTTTGTCAGAAGTGCATCGATGTGGCCGATCTTGCCCGCCTCTATCATATTTTTGTCGTCGTGAGAGTGGGTAATCAGGATTTTAATAATCGAATCCGAATCCGGCATGCTTTCATGCACAAAACGCAGGATCTCATTTCCGGGGGACATATTGTTGCTGATGACCAGCACGTGGATGGTATTAAGGCTTTTTATGAGCCTGATGGCTTCGACGCCCCCTGTGGTTGTAAGAACGATGTAATCGTTTTTGAGGGCTCGCTGCAGTTTGTGAAGGTGAGAAATATCATCATCAACGACAACAATAATGACTGATTTTCTCGTTTCGTCGTGCTTTCTGATATTCTCTAGAGCCATTTTCTAATTAAAAAGCACAAATAGTAGTATAAACGCATAGATACACCTACAAAATGTAGTATACTCGGGATGAGCTTGTCAAGCGAATAAATCAGATTAACGCAAATACATTTCTCTGATCATCAGGTCAAAAACCGCTTTGGTATTGCACTCCTTGGTGACAGGGTAGGTATCGATCAAATTACGGTAAGCACGATTGTTCTCTTCATCATATTTCTGCTTGAGAAAAATAAGCATTTTCTCACTCTCGATGAGGTAAACATCCCGGACGCCTTCATAACTGTCCCAGCAGATGCCGGTTCTATCCAAATCTGACAGGCCTTGAAATTCACTGTGAGTAAGAATCACTGGATTGAGTCCATGGGGCAGGACTTGAAAAATGACATTCATTTCTTGGCCCCAGGACAAAGTCTCTTTATCAAAACTTGAGAAATCTTCAAAATAATATGTTAGCCCGTAGACTTCATCCTCATGACTGCCGGTATATACCCCGATAATGATCTCATTCGCCCTCTGATACGATTTATTCATCTCTTCGTTCATGGCAATGTGATAGGGTTGAGGTGAGAAATCGGGAGGAGGCGGAGGAGGGAGGGGCTTTGCCGTGGCTTCAGGTTCAGGTGGCTTTTTTGGAGTGGACACACAATTGATGGCCATAAATGATCCCAAAACCAAGAGGCAGCTTAGATATCCTGTTTTTTTCAACATAAAGCTCACTTTCATTTTTCAATATCGTAAGCAATATTATACCGAATATCTGCCTGTCTTCAAAATTCAGCATGAAAAATGAAGATTGATTCACCACATTTAACCTGAATAATCCTGATTTAATATGAAAAGACAGGTCAATTGGTGATGGTCCAAAAATAACCTATATTTTCCTCTATGAGTATGGTGATAGATGCAACCACGGTGTCGTCAAGCTTCCGTGCTTCCATAACATGATTCCCATAGGGGAGACTTGCCAGTGTTTCAGCTGTTCCATCATCAATATCACCCTGTAAGGTTCCATCGCCATAGATGTTGAGGGTTTCCCCGTATTCATTAGAAATGGTGAGATCGGCAAGGCTCCTCACTGTCCAAACATGCTCAGTAAGTGTACTGATATCCACCGGATCTGAAAGGACCAGTTTCTCTGTTCCCTTCCATTTGGACACCAATTCATGTGTTCCCAAGGCGACGTTCTCGATCGTGTTAAATTGCCAATATTCCAATGAAAATTTATAGTTTCCATTCATGAATACGTCAATGGCGATACCGCACTCATTGCTGACAATGATGTTTGCTTGGGGGGGATCTTCAGTAGTGGTATTATTTTTACAGCCTACCAGGGCGATCAATAGGACTCCAAGCCAGATAACTGTTCCTGCTATTCGTGCCTTTTTAATCTTTTTAATCATGAATCTTCTTAGCCTTTCTTAATTATCGCATATCATAGGATTAGACAAAACAACTGCTTGAATCCATTCCGGAAAATCAAAACTATTATAACATTATAACATAATTCTAGAGGCTGACTAGAGGTAGAGCAGATTTATCGTGGGGATTTAGCCTGTGAAAATTCTATTTGTAAATTAATATTACTGATTCGTCGCTTCCCAAGTTCCGGCCATGCCCATATCCGGGATGTCAAACTCGCCCTCCATGGTATTGCCGGAGACTTTCAATTTAAATTTAACAGCAGCCTGTCCTTGAGGGCCTTCCGCCATAACCGAAAAGCTTAAAACATCTTTTTCCAGTCATAAAAAACAAAGTGAGTGCCAGGGGCCATGTTTTTTTCATGTGTCCTCCTTACCGGCATACATAGGCGTTCTTTTCTAACACCTTATACGTTTGACTTTCAGAAAAAGTTCAATAACCTGGCCTATTGGATCATTGGACCGTGTTAGGCGGGTTCATTCTGTTCGCAGCTGGTAGCCGGCTCGATAAGGGTAGGAATCAAAGAGAACCGGATCTCCTGAGGTTCGGGGATCACTATTCCTCCTCAACTCTGATAACAAATGTTCGGAGAGCCTGGATCTGATATCTTCAAATTCACGTAAACAGGCTAGGTTTC
>JAUWSR010000211.1 GCA_030609975.1 Acidobacteriota bacterium
CCCGATGGCAAGCCCTGTGATGTTTATTAAGGAAAACACCTTGCTCTTAAGCGCGTTCCGAAAAGTTAAATTTAAAAAATTCTTAAACATGGTCAGCCTCCAAAGAAGGTACATTTTCCCAAATCGCTTCAAAAGTCAAGCCCACTGCTATATCTGTTTACTCTCTGAAATGTTAAGGGTAGATCAAAAATAAATTTCTTTGTGGAACAAAGACTTGCGAAACATCTTATTTTTCGATTATCATAGATTTAAGCAATGAGGAGGAATCCATGGAAGAAGAAATCGGCAAGATCACGCATTTCTTTTCCAAGATCGATGTTGGTGTTATCGAAGTCACCAAAGGAGAGCTACACGTCGGCGACACCATCCACATCAAAGGACACACCACGGATTTTTACCAGAAGATCCAATCCCTGCAGGTTGAACACCTGCCGGTGGAAACGGTTCAGACCGGCGAGGCGGCAGGCTTAAAAGTCGAAAACGCAGTGAGAGAACACGATCTCGTATTCAGGGTGAAGTAGGACCAGCCACAAATCCTAAACTGAGCTCATATCTCGGTAGACGATTTCATATTCTTCGCGGATCGGCGGAGCAGTGAAGAAGCCTATAAATTTAGACACCTGTTCCTGAAAAAAACGGCTGCGCTCATTCGCCAGCATATCTTCTTTTGTATTCCAGAGCGTGATCAGGATACCCTGTCCATTTTTTCGGTCCGCAAGATACACCGCTCCTCGATAGCCGCCCTGCTGTTTGCATAATGGGATGACGCTCTCCTCGAACAACATTGACACTTCGTCGATGCGTTCGACCTCCGTGTGAACCTTAAGGACTCTTGCGTGCATAGCGCCCCCTATATTCTTTCGGTTGCTTCAAACTGTGTATATAATTTAAGAGTTTAGGCGTCCTGCGTCAAGGTTTCAAAAATAAATTCGAGCTTTAAAAGTCGCATTTATCGGTCGTATAGAACTTCGTCTTCACCCAGTTCAGAGATGCGTTTGTCCAGCCAAGCCAGGATCAGGTCGCGGCGAAGCAAAACGGCATTGATTTCTTTCTTGGTCAGATACTCATCCACGATCCGGTGCATCCGCTCGGAATTCAAGGTTTTGAGCTTCGCTACAAAATCTCGGGGCAGTTGCTTCATCAATTTGGGGCCCGCTTTGTTATCTTCGTCATAGATTAGATTCTTGGTTAATTTTCTCGTAGTTCGAAAGGAGCGGGAGTGATCGATCAGGATCAAACGCCAGTCTTCAGTGATCCGGAGGTTTCTGCCATGCCGGTCATCATTGGCGATCAGATTATCGAAGGCACGCTGAAGATAAACAGCATGGTTCCACGCCCCAAGCTTGTCCTCCGGAACCTTTAGTCCTTGCACCTCTTTATCCATAAAACTCATCCTACTGTCGATCATCAGTTGGCAAGAACCACGGTCGCCCTTAAATCTCCGCTCGACCGTGGGCGGGATCATGCGAAGTTCAAGATACTTGTCCAGACGGTAGGCTGCGATCTCCCATCTCCAATTCTCTAAGTAGCCTCTGATCCTGCCCGAAGCATTTTTCCAGATCGCCTGCTGTATTTTGCCTTCACGTTCCAATGTCAACCGAAATGGCTCCGTGACGGCTTCTCTGGTTCCCCAGGGTTGTTCATCTTTGATGAGTTTCGCATTTTTGAGAAACTTCTCCCACTGCGGCCGTTCGACAATTTCTTGGGGTGTAAATTGTGTAAAAGTCTTTGAAGCAAAGATCAAAAGGAAGAGAAAAGTAACCGTTAGGAATCTTTTAATACGCATCTTTACCGTTAAGTCAGTTATAGTACAGAATTGTCGCTCCCTTTTTTATCAGCATAGCACACTCCAGCTCATCCCTTCCAGAGATATCGGTGATTGCAGCAATCCTGCCCCTGCATGAGGGTTTTGTCCCTGACCATCTCTATCTGGGGATTAAATCCCTCGGCCCAGGCGTAATCTCCGTAACAGACTAAAGCGTAGCCGATATCACCGGCTTCTTCAGCCAAGAACGCTTCAGCCCAGATGCATTCCGAAACCTTCACTTCAAAGGCTTTCTCGGAATCCTCCGCGATCTCCATACTCAAAGTCTGTTCATACATGGGACTGCGGAAGGTATTTATATAACTCTGAAAAGTATTATCAGGTGAGCGTTCAGCGTGGCGCTGTCCATACACCAGCATTTTCTCCTGCGTAGTTTTTTTAAAAAATTTCAACATTCGATTTTTTCCGAATTCTTTAAAGAGAGAATTGGCTAGATCGATGACTTCAGCATAACGGTTTGCATAATACTGGCGATTGGTTAGATTCCCATTGTAAGCCCCATCGAATTTGTGCTTATCCTGAGGGATCCAAGGTCTGTTTTCAAAATGTGACGCTGCTGAGACCGCTCCGCCCCCAAAACACATTAATGAACAGACAGGCAGAGCTTTTAAAAAGAACTGACGGCGGTCAAAGCCTAGTGCTTGTTTAGTGTGCGACATGTTTCCCCTCCGGAAATTCTCACCATAGATTAAAAATCTCCTTGATAAACAGCAAGCAATAAATGTGCCAATTTCTGGAATGTGACTCCACCCCAGAGAAGCAACCCAGACCGGGGCTACGACGTGTCCATTTTATACATCGATTGTCCGCAATCGAACACAATCTGGGCTCAGCTTAGAATACTAAATCCAATATTTACAACTATGTCCCTATCCTCCACGTATATACTTTAAAACCTCAAATGGATACTATGAGAGAAGAAATGAACAAGCTCTGTTTCAAATCCTTTGTTTTAGCCTTGTGTATTATGATTTTTCCCCCAAGCAGCCACAGCCAAGCCCAAGACGACCTTTTCTCCAAGATCAAAAAAGGCATCAGCTCAGAAATAATTGTCTACCGGCTGACATCCCTTGAAGAAGTTAAAGCACTGCTGGGCCCACCCAGCCAAGAGGTCGAAAGCAAAGACGGCGGCATGCAGGGAGTGGAACTTCAGTATCCGGACTTTGTTTTGACATTTTGGAAGATGCGCAACGATCCTGTTCCCTACACACTGCGAGAAGTTAAGTATAAAGGGGAAGTCATTGACATTGGGCGATCGAAAAAACTTACGCTCAGAAGCAACGATGACCTCCAAAAGATCGATAGCTTCTGGGGATTTGAAAACATCGCTTTGGTAAGGTTGGATCTACGAAACAAGCAGAAAATCGTAAATGCCATGAGCTATGACAGCCTTACAGATTGGCCCGTGAAAGAAAGGCTGCCGAAAGGATTCGATCCCTCTCACCTGATGCAGAATGCCAAATCACCAGGATTGGGAGTACAAGCACTCCATGAGGAAGGCATCGATGGCACCGGAATCGGGATCGCGATTTTCGACCAGCCCCTGCTTTTAGGGCACCAAGAATACACCCATCGTCTCGTGCGCTACGACGCCACCGGGCTCTCCCATATGGATCCCCAGATGCATGGCTCACCTGTTGCCTCTATCGCTGTTGGGAAAAATTTGGGAGTCGCACCCGGAGCGACGTTAACTTATTTTGCTGTCCCGATGTGGCAAAGCGACAACCAACCATATATCCATTCGATGGAAAGGATTTTCGAACTGAATAAAATCATTCCTGAAAATGAAAGGATCCGGGTGGTCAGCATTTCCACAGGTATGTTCAGTCGCTTCCTGCATTACGATGAGTGGCAGGAAATCTTGAACCGAGCTGAAAATCTAGGAGTCCTGGTGGTTACCTGCGACCCCTCATTTCTCAACTACGGCATCTTGTCACTTCTCCCGGGAAAAGATCCGGAAAATTCCCAAAGTTACACGGCCGGCATATACAGCTCTAAAACAGATACTATTCGGGTTCCGGGAGCGAATAAAACAATAGCAAGCCACCGAGGAACCGAAGTCTACACTTTCGACAGGTCAGGCGGCATGAGTTGGGGCGCACCCTATATTGCTGGATTGGCCGCCCTTGCTTTTCAGGTCAATCCTGATCTCAAACCGGATGAGATCATTAAAATACTCATCTCGACAGCAACTCCAACCACGAGCGTACCGATCGTTAATCCTCATGCATTTATCGAAGCGGTCCGTAAATAACCAAGCATCAGCGGCCACCGAAGTTGTAAGCAAAGCCAACCCAAGGCAAGAAGGGGAAACCAGAGGTGTCCGCTCCCAGCGGGTAGATAAGACCAAAATCAACAGCGATTTTTTCTCCAAAAAAGCGCACACCCAGCGATAGCAATTGTCCTTCGCTATCAGGAATGATCCAATTCTCCGACAACACCTTCGCGCTGCGGGATATTTGCACTTCCCCACCCAGGAGCAGGATCGGTTTATCCTCAAAGTCAGCGCCCGAAAACCCAAATCCTGCACCAATGGTAAGGCTGGTTTTCGGGGTCCCTACGGTTCCTACACCATATACAATTCCTGCGCCTTCATCCTCATTCGGAATCCTGGCATAGAGGGCACCTATCGAAAAATCAAAGTTCTTCACGCTCAGAGGAGTGAGCTTGGGAGCAACATAGATTGCTTGGGATTCCATACCAGGCACAAGTGTCATTCCACCCGCAATAGCCAAAAAATCTGTAATACCAACCGCAACAAAAGGAAAAAAGATCTCATATACCGAAAAGTAGCCTTGGCCGGCCTTTAGGGCTCTCCCGGTGGGTGCAAAGAAAAGCCGCGTTTGATTGGGATCGCTCCGCCATAATTGTCCCTCCACGATCTGTCCTGATACCTTTTTTTTTCGCACAATCTGATCTTTTTGGAGAACCATCTCAACCTGGGACAAGGTACGAAACCGAATGCTTGTCTCGTCCTCAAAGAGGATGGTTCCTACCACCAACGAGCCATCTTTGAGTTCAATTTGATAAACGTCCTTTTGAGTCGAAGGCTGCTGGCAGTAAGATAGCCCAGGACAAAGTAAGATCAGTGTAAACACAAAGATAAATGTCATCCCCAATGGAAAAAACCGTCTGCTTTGGGTAATCCTTTTCTTATTCATTTTTCTCTCCTTGTATCGGTCATGTTCCATGCACAAATATAGAGCTGTTCCTAGCTTGAGTTGTTAAGACTTTGTTAAGAGAATGTAAAAAGTTGGTTAGACGAGCCTGTTTTAAGCTCGCTTTAAAAAAGGTTTAAGGACATGCTCTTGCCCCTCATTTAGTGTTTCTAAGCAAGATATCAGCATTCGTAGTGAGTCAGCTATATTATTTTCAATAACTTACATAGGCCAACCCGCAAAATGATCCACGCGCCTTCATCGAAGCGGTCCGGAAATAGCCTGTTTTTCAATTTCCTGCAGGCACACCACACCCTGTCACTTCCAGAATAGATATTCGGGTAAAGGAAAAACCAACAGCAGTGGTGAATTGTAATCCAGAGCATGCTTAAAACAATGCTATGGCCTCGCATTGAGTGCTCCTAAGCAGAATATATCCCTTCGCATTGTATTAACCTGGTAATTTTCAATTACTTGTATAAGTCTGACCATATTGTTCATTCCATCAAAAGAACTGTTTGACGGGCAAATTCATATAGAATAGAATGACAATACTCAAAGGAAAGGAAAGAGCATGAAAAATCATCTTCGTAAGGGAATGGTTCTAATTAATAAAAGCATATTGATGGGATTGGTTTTGGTAGGAATTTTGTGCCTATTGGCTGTCAATTTGCCGGCACAGGATAATACCTCGTCAGACCAGGAATCCAAAGAGCTCATCAAGCAGAAACGAAGGCTGCCCTCGCTCAACGGCCACAATTTTGTTCCATCCAGCTCCATCACTAAGGTCCCCTTTCTTACCTCCTATTTTCGTAACTCCACGGGAGTTGGCAACGCTATTGGTCAGAAGATCCCCATATATGATGATGATGGTGAGCAGATCACTACCCTCAATGCCAAGATCATGTACATGATGCTGGACCTTGCCTACCAACAGGCCGTGAATGATTGGCTGGCTTTCTGGATCGAAGGTTCTGGTGCGGGGCGAATAGGGATCAATCCCGAATCCATACTGTCCCAGGGAATATCTGCTATAGGGGCGTTAGAACTGGGAGGGCTGGCGCGCATCTGGGGCAACGACAAGGCCATGCTTTCCGGCGCTGTCAGCCTCCGCCACAACAAACTGATCGGAGTGGATATTATCGGATTTGCCCAAAATATCATTGATACCGGGATCATCGACACCACCCTCCTTTACAGCAAGATCCCATCCTACCGCATAAAAGGCGGCCTCCGTTTTGCTTATGCCTTCAACGATCTCTGGGGTATTCAGGCATTTGTCAATTACGGCCGCGGAGATTCTCTATCGGGGGAAGACAAGAAAGACGCGGTCTTCGAATTTGGAGGACTCGTCAGCCTTGACCTCAACACTCGAACCATACTGCCGATCGGTTTCGCGTTAGGTTACCGAGGGACCTCTTATCCTGAGGCTTCCGGGGACTTGATCGAAAGGGCCGACCTCACAAACCTCAGGATCGCCTACACGGGTCGGCGTGAGTTCAGCCTCGGATTGGAATGGGGCTACACCCAGGCTCCGATCATAAACACCGACAGAAAATTGAAGTTTGGATCCCTACACTTCAACATCCAGTACTTCTTTTAGGGAGGAGATTTATTCATCCCCTAACCAATAACGATCTAAGTTTTTGGTTTTGCAGTAGATTTCGTTGGTTTCTTCAAGTCAGCTTTTATCGAGGGGTCCATAGATCGGAGATGAAGGTCGTGTTGGGGGAAGGGAATCTCGATTTCGGCCTCTTCTAAAGCAGCATGTATCGCTAAATACACCTCGCTGCGTATTCTTACCCAGTCTAGATACTCTTTTATGGAAATACGCACCTCAAAATCGAGGGAGCTTTCTCCAAAACCCATAAAGAGAGGAGTAGGCTCGGGATTGTCCAGAACA
>JAUWSR010000289.1 GCA_030609975.1 Acidobacteriota bacterium
CATCTTTTCTTCCATCTCGAATGAGCTCAGCAAACGCCATCTCATGCTTAAGAACAAAAACTACATGGACCGGCTGCGCAAGTATAAGGCCGATAATCAGAGCTACCTGAGAAAGGCCTTGGATCTGGAGGAGGTCTATGACTCTACACTCGAGAACCTGATGATGGCTCTGGACCTGAGAGATGTCGAAACCTTCGGTCACTCGCGTACTGTGGCCAAGTACTCCATGATGCTAACTCAGATCCTGGGGATCACGGAAAAAGGGACGCTGGATAACATCAAAAAGGGCGCCTTGCTGCACGATGTGGGAAAGATCGCGATCCCCGACTCCATCCTCAAAAAAGCCAGCCCTCTGACGACGATGGAGAGGGAGAAGATAAAACTGCATCCCGCCCTGGGATATGGCCTGGTAAAAGAGATAAAACTTGTCCGGGAGATAGGAAACATCATCCTCTGCCATCATGAACATTACGATGGCGAGGGATATCCTAAAGGCTTGAAGGGACAAGCTATTCCCAAGGAAGCCCGAATCTTTGCATTGGCTGACGCCTTGGATGCCATCACCTCCCACCGGCCCTACCGGAAGGAGAGATCCTTCACGGTGGCTCAGGAGGAGATTCAGGCCAACTCCGGTACTCAATTTGATCCAGAGATCGTTGAGGCCTTCAGTTCACTGGATCTCAGTAAATGGGAGAAGATCCGGTTCGAAACCACCAGGATCATGCCTCCTATGGAAGAGATGCTCCGGGTCTCCCGTCCTGTATCCGCATAATCTTTCGGCCCGCATCCATGTAGGGACCGTTCTCCGAACGGTCCAATTTGAATGTCAGTCCGTAAGGGATTACGAACCCTACATCTCATCTCTAGGGGTGAGAAAAGATGAGGGAAATTAGCCCCTGTATTCGTCCTTAAAGGCGATTGTTTTTCCAACCCTCCTCTGCGATATTATGTGCAGAATCATATGGGAGAGAAAAATGGCTGAGAACGAAAAAACCTCAACAAGCTCTACAAACATCATCGACGAGATCGAACAGCAGTTGGAAGATATCCTCAAGCAGAAGAAACAAAGCGTCGAAAAGGAGCTCGAAGAAAAGATCAAGCGGGAACAGGAAGAAGCCCAGAAAAAGATGGCCGCCATCGATCAGGAGCTGGCCCAGGAAAAAGAAGCCCTGGTATCCTACCAAACCCTCTTGGGTGAATTCGAAACCAACCAAGCCGATATTAAAAAAGAGATCAAGGATCACCTGGACAAGGCCATGGAGATCCAGAAGGAGATCGAAGCAAAGACTACCTTGACCTTGGGAGAGCTGAAGACAGTCTCCGAACTCAGCCTGAAGCTGGAAGAACTCTCCAAAGACACTCATAATAAAGCTACGGTCATGAAGGATGACCTGCACGAGAAATTCGGGATCACAGCCAAGGTGCCGGATCTCAAGGAAGACGAAGAGGTCAAATCGCACTTGGATAAGGAGCTCGATCGACTGAACAAGATCAAGGAGCTCCTGGGTGCAGGAGAGAACATAGAGATCACCACCGAAGTCGAGAAGATCGAGCCTGGATTCGAAAGAGAAGCCCCTCCGGAAGCACCGGCAGAAGAAGTCAAAGAAGACGCTCAAGAAGAAGAAACCAAGGACCGTACCGATGAATCCACCATCATTCCCCTAGGTGCTATGGGGACTGAGGAGGAAAAGGCCGAGGAATCCAAAGAAGAAAACGATAACAAAAAGGCCGGAATGGAAGGCCTTAAGGCTGAAAGTAAAGACCTGGGGCTTTTAGATACCCTGGAAAAGTACCGAAAATCCGAGGGGATCGAAGGTGAAGGCGAGATCTCCTACTTCGAAAATGATAATAAAAAGACTTTGGATGCCGAATATATCGTAGCCGCACTCACAAACTCGGTGGATGAGGCCAAGAAACTCTATGTCAGGCTCTCCCAGACCGAATCTCCCAAGGAACAGTTTTTCGTCAAACAAGAGATCATCAGGCATCAGGAAGCCGCGCGTAAGCTCATGTTGAGCTGCATCCGCATGTGCGAGAAGGATGCGGATTTCCTACCCCAGTTCACCCAAGATGTCCTGAATACCGATGTTTTTAAGAAAGTGCTGGAAAAAGTCAGCATGGAGAACTGGAGCAATCAGGAAGATTTTACCTCATTTGATGAGAGTGCCAGGGAACTCAAAGACAACTTTTACGAAAAGATCACGCCTCCGGCTGAATACCTGAAATCCATAATTGATGAGTTGAAGATCGAAGTGGGATGAGGATTGAGCCTCTAATGCGAGGTTGACTTTTCCCGGCCTAAGGCTGCAAAATACTGTTCCAGAATCTTCCAGTCATTAAAAGACAGATCCCGGAATTTTACGCCCGTAACAAAATCCTTGGTGTCTTGGTAGGGTGTTGAATAAACCACGTCCCCTTTACATTCAAGAACTGTTTCCCCGAGAATAAGAGACAATTCGAAGGCCTTCCCCTGTTGGAACTCGATGTCTGAGATCAACCTGGCTCCACCCAAACTCATGTTGCTGGCCCTAATGACTTTTCGCTGCGAGCCGTTTTTGTAGATCAGATAGGTGGATGTGTCGAAACGTTTGTAACGCCTTCTTTCCTCGCCCCCATTGACCTCGGTTTTTTCAGGCACGTCGATCGCTTTGGGAAACTCTGGCTCTTTTTTTGCTCCGGGTTTGAAAACACAGATCTTATTTTTTGCTGATGTTTCTTCGGTTATATTTTCGGGAAAAATGTAGGCCCTGCGTTTGCCTTTGGCTTCAGCCATAGCGGAATCGGCCTCATTGATCACTGAGACGATGTCTTCTTTGGAGAGGCCCTCTAGGGAATCGAACCGGCTGCGTGAGAAAATTGTGATCCCAAAGCTCATGGTGAGGTTTTTATGGGGTTGATGTTCCTGATAATCAAAATAGTAATTTTCGATGTTCTTTCGGATGCGGTTGGTGAAAAGCATGGCTTCGTGGTCACAGTCTTTACACGAGAGGAAAAAGAGAAATTCTTCGCCGCCATAGCGGCAGAGGATATCACCTTCACGCGAAGAAGATTTGAGGACAGCCGCCAGTTCCCGTAGGAGTTTGTTACCGGCCTCATGACCGTTGCGGTCGTTATAGTGTTTAAACCAGTCCACATCTCCCATAACCAGGGAGAAGGATGTCTCCTCCCGCAGACGTTTGTTCTGGGATTGGATCTTCTGAATGACCTTATCGAAGAAGGGATCGGGTCGTAGAAGGCCGGTGAGGGCGTCGTATTGGATGAGGTTGAGCTTGTTGATGGCGATCGAGATGTGTTCACAGATCTGGTGTGCGATATTTTGGTCTTCTGCCGTGAATCCGGAAGCTAAGGATTTACCATTCACGAATTTGTTGTAGATCTCGAGTACGCCGATTACTTCTCGATCATGTTTTATGGGAACACACAGGATGTTTTCGAGCGGGGCTTCCAGATGTTGGAGATATCTAGTAGAGAGGCGGTTGTCCTGACTGAGGTCAGCTGAGAGGATATCCTCTCCATTCAAAGCTACAAAGGCGGCAAAATCCTGAAAATCCAAGAGCACGATGTGTTTGGTAAATTCGGAGAGGGAAAGGATATGATTGTCCCAGACCAAGGGCTTAAGGTATTTTCCTGTGGTTTCACTTTCGTCCATGATATACATGGTAATGCCGCTGCCCTGGACCAAGTCTTTTATGTCGTAAACCACATCGAGGAGCATGGTAACATCGTTGGCTGCATAGAGTTTTTTAAGGATGGTTTCGATCTTGAGTTTTTCCCGCCGGAATCCGTTGTACTTGGCTTCCATGGCGATGCGTTTTTCCATCTCGGTAACGATGGATTTTTCGACGGTGTTTTTGATGTCTTTTATCTGGATGAAAGCTTCTTCAAGCTCGACATCATTTTTTTCGATAGAAAAACGTAGGTTTTGAACCTCGTAGATGAGCTGGGAGTGTTTCATGGCCGTGTCGACCGTGCGGATAAAGGAGAGGGTGTCGGCCTTGGCCTCAGAGGTGAGGTAGATGGTTGCGTAGCGATCGGCTGGCCAGGAGTTGGCGATCCGTTTCAGTTCGGACTTGAGGCCTCCTGTCAGGATGAGGGCGGTATAGCCCTTAAAGAGGCCGCGCAGCTTGCTGTAGCTTCCCAAGGATTCATCCACGATCAGGACATTGACGCTGATGATGGAGAGCAGGGCGATGGCTTTTGCCAGGTTGGGCGCGCTGTAGACCGAGCCGCTCTCACCGCAGAGTCCTCTCAAAAAGGAGGTTTCTTCGTCGTCAGGGTTCAGTACAAGGATATTTTTAGGAAAAACAGTATCTATATTCAAGGTAAAAACCTCAGCTAGCCCACTTATTTTATATAACGTATTTTGTAAGGCTGTCAACCTCTTTTTCGATTTTCCCTGTTGGGTCCGTTATCCCTAACGGACCTCGTAATGTGCAACCACCTGTATTGCGGTCCATTAAGGATAATGGACCCTACAACAACGGGATTTTAATATTTTTCTTTTTGGCGCAGGTGATGGCTTTGTCGTAGCCGG
>JAUWSR010000229.1 GCA_030609975.1 Acidobacteriota bacterium
CGGCCAGGAGAAGGTCATTACGGACGGCTGGGGGATCCCCTTTATGATGCAGGCCTGGTGGATGTTTTGTATCTGTTCTGTTATTTATTTTGTCGTGAGCCTGCTCACGCCTGCCCCCGATCCTGAACAGGTTGAGGGATTGACCTGGAAGAATCCGCTGCAAGTTTTTGCTCAGGGCAAGATCCAAAGCCTTTGGGATCCTCGCCTCATCGCTGCGGGGCTTTTGCTGCTGATGATCGTTTTATATTACATTTTGCGATAATAGAGGGATGGAGAATATGAAAGATTTTAACTATTTCCAACCGACCGATATCCGCTTTGGCCGAGGACGCATCCGGGAGATCGGTCAGGTCGTTTCTCAGTGGGGGCAGCGCTGTTTGCTGGTGACCGTGCCGACCATTCCCATATTTACAGAACTTTTTCAGAATGTAAAAGATATTATGGAGGAAAGCGGCGTTGCGGTCGCCCATTTTGAAGGTGTGATCCCCAATCCCACTGTAGAGGTCGTATCCGCCGGAGCACGACTGGCCCAGGAGCATGGAGCCGATGTTTTGCTTGGTTTGGGTGGGGGCTCGAGCATGGATACAGCCAAGGCCATCGCCGTAGAGGCTGCACATGCGGGAACGAGTTGGGATTATCTGTTCTTCCGTGATTCTCAGCCCACCGATAAAACCCTCCCGGTGGTGACGGCTACCACTACATCGGGCACCGGATCTCAAGTTACTCAAGTGGCTGTCGTAACAAATCCAGAGGAACATTGCAAGTCCGCACTTTACCATTCGAACCTGTTTCCCAAAGTAAGCATTGTCGATCCTGAACTCATGCTCACAGTTCCCGAGCATATCACCGCCTCCACCGGCTTTGATGTTTTTGCGCATGCCTTTGAAAGCTTTATCACATCCAATGGATCACCTCTGACGGACCTGACCGCGCTCGAAGCCATCCGCCTGGTGGCCAAAAATCTTCCTCCGGCCGTAAAAACCGGTTCCGATCTAGAGGCCAGAACAGCAATGGCTTGGGCCGATACCCTGGCCGGCCTCAGCATCGCCAATGCCGGCGTGACTCTTCCCCATGGGATCGGGATGGCGGTAGGAGGGAGCTATCCTCATGTCAAACATGGAGAAGCCTTGGCCGTGGTCTACCCGGCGATCCTTCAGTATACCTACAAGGCGGTGCCTGAAAAGTTCGCCCGCGTTGGGAGCCTGTTCGATCCTTCCCTGAAAGAACTTTCGGATGAGGCGGCAGCCGCCCGAACCTGTGGCATCATAGAGTCATTCCTGCAAGAGATCGGGCTGAGTTTATGTTTTGAAGATCTGAATGTTCCTAAGGAGGAACTGCGAGCTTTGGCTCAAGCTTCTTTGATCCTTCCTGATTATAAAAGCCATCCTCGGGTGGCCGATTTGGATGATGTTTACGAATTGTTAACAAAAAGCTGTCGGTCCTAGCTCCTTGGAGGAAATGATGAAAAAAATATCCTGGCTATTAATGTGTATGGTTCTCTTGGGGACGAACTGGACATATGGAGAGGAAACGGTTGTTGCCCATTGGACTTTTGATGGAAAAACCACTGGCGATGTGACAGATGCAGCCATGGGAACGGCGGATCCGATCACAGGCAATTTCCGGGCCGTGACCGGTGTGTCGGGCGAAGCGGTCAAGTTTGACGGCTATACGACCATGGTCACAAAAAAAGCGGCAGATGTTCCTGTCTTGGATTCAGCCTTTACCCTTGAAGCTTGGGTGGCGCTGGCGGCTTTTCCCTGGAGCTGGTGCCCGGTGGTCAGCCACGCTCAGGACAACGCCGGCTATGCCTTGGAGATCGGACCAGCGGGAGAGGTCGCGGTCAAGGTATTTTCAGGAAGCGCTTGGAGAACCTGTATCTCCCTGATAAATATCCCTGTTAAAGCCTGGACCCACGTGGCGGGTGTCTTTGATCCTGAGACCGGACTCACCGTTTTTATCAACGGTCGCGAACAGGGCCGTTTGGAATTCCAGGGGCGCCTGATTCCCGCGCACCGAACCGACCTCATCCTGGGCTCGGTTCCGCAACCAGCCAAACCGGCTTACATCCATCGTCCCTTTGGAACAATCCCCGGCTGGTATTCGTTGGATGCCATTCTGGATGAGGTTAAGATACACGACCACTCCCTTTCCGGAACTATCCTGCAACAAGACTATGCGGCGGCCAAACCGTCCTTGCCTCCAGATATCCCTTCCCGGGTCCTTCCCTCCGGACCCGCAGGCCCGGGCCGTTTCGGTGCCTATTACACACATCTGAAATATCACTGGGAATGGGATGACATGTGGAGGACCGCAGAGCACCCCGATGTGGTGGTTCAGTTCGACGATTCGCCGGTCCGGGTTGTCTTTTGGCGCGGCACCCGTTATTCACCAGCTTGGGTGACGGAAAACAATCTGTGGATGGCGGATCAGAGCGTGGAGGCATGGAATGACGAGGAGGGGTGTTTCGAACACATGCAGGACCGGCACTGCCGCTATTCTCATGTCCGCATCATCGAGAATACGCCGGCGAGGGTGGTTGTGCACTGGCGTTATGCTCCCATCAGTGCCCATGATAATTTTTGGAGAGTCGATCCCCGGACGGGATGGGGATGTTGGGTGGATGAATACTACTATTTCTATCCGGACCGGGCTGGGATCCGCAAATATACTTGGGAAAAGGGGTCTCTGGGAAGGCCCCGCCAGTTCCAGGAAACCATCCCTCTGACCGGTCCCGGGCAGACCCAGGGAGATGTGATTCACGAAGAGTACGTCACCATTGCCAATCTAGCAGGGGAGACGCAGACGTTCTCCTATATTGACAATCCACTTCGAAAAACAGACAAGCCTATCCCAAGTGATCCCATGATCCAGATGCACAATCTGAAAGCCAGAAACAAACCTTTCATCATCTTTGAGCCGGGGGGGGAGATGCACTATCTTCGGGATATGAATATCGAAGCTCTATCCCGCTCGGGATCCTGCAGCCATTGGCCTATCGGACAGATGTGCTGCGACGGCCGTACCCAACGGACAACCGATCGGGCCGCCAGTTTCTTGGGCTTTCCCATCACCGACCCCGTTATCCACGAGGACGGGACTCGCAGCTGGGTCAGCTCTCTTTACGGGTTAAATGATGTGTCTTTCGATCGTTTACTCCCCTTGGCAAAATCCTGGATCCGCGCCCCGAAGTTGAGAACGGTTTCGGGCAGTGTAAAAAGTCAGGGCTATGATTTTTCGCAAAGAGCTTATAAGTTGGTAAATGCCGATCCTCAATATCCATCCACTGACCTCGTTTTGGAGGCCGGGCCCGAATCTCCTTTGCGGAATGCCTGCCTTGTCATAAAAGACTGGGGAGATTCTACTCCTCAAGTGCTATTTGAGGGCGAATTGCAAACGGAAGGCAAAGGATACAGGATAGGCCATATTCGAAATCTAGAGGGCACCAACCTGCTGCTGTGGATCTCGAAGGAATCCAGTTCGCCCGTGGAGATTTCACTGATCCTGCCCGCGGAATAAAAAACCTCAGCCCTTGAGGGATCGCCACGGATGGAGGGGGGATAGGAGGCTGATTCGTTGTGGAAAAGAAAAAGAGGTAGAAAAAGATGAAACAAGCCAGACTCATTGAACCTGAAAAAATTGTATTGGAAGACGTAGAGAAACCTGTTCCCGAAAAAAGCCAGGTCCTGATAAAAGTAAAGCGGATAGGTGTATGCGGCTCGGACATCCATGCCTATTATGACCAACACCCGTATATCAGCTGTCCCATTGTGCAGGGACACGAATTTTCCGGTGAGATCGTGGAAATGGGGGAGGATGTCGACACCTTGTCCCTGGGTGATCGGGTCACGGTTTTGCCTCAGTTGGTGTGCGGACAGTGTTATCCCTGTACTCACAACAGCTATCACATCTGCAATGACCTCAAGGTGATCGGCTGCCAGGCAGATGGTGCAGCCCGGGAGTATATCCCTGTTGACAGCCGATTGGTTGTCAAACTCCCCGAGGGGATGAGCTTCGATTTTGGTGCTATGGTCGAACCCTTGGCCGTTGGTGTGCATGCGGTTGCTCGTTTGGGCGATGTTTCAGGCATGAATATAATGGTTTTGGGAGCCGGCACCATCGGTAACTTGACGGCCCAAGCGGCCAAAGGCCTGGGAGCCCGCTCGGTTTTGATCACGGACATCAGTGGATACCGCCTGGAGAAGGCTCGAGACTGCGGGATCGATTTTGGCGTGGACGTTTCCCAAGAAATTCTCGAAACAAAGCTTGAAGAAGCTTTCGGTCATGACCGCGCGGATGCTATTCTGGAGTGTGTGGGGGTTGAGGATACCATCGCGGATGCCATCGCTTTAGCTCGGAAAGGCACGGACATCGTGATCGTCGGCGTTTTTGCAGAAAAACCGGCTGTGGACATCGGTCTGGTTCAAGACAAGGAACTTCGTCTTATGGGAACCTTGATGTACAAGGAGGAGGATTACCGGACAGCGATCGGATTGATACAAGCCGGAAAGATCCGGTTCGACCCTTTGATCAGCAAACATTTTCGCTTTGAAGACTATCCCCAAGCCTACAAATATATCGAAGCTTACCGAGATAAAACCATGAAGGTGCTTATCGATCTTTGATTCAGGATGGAGGCAGCGATGCTGAGAAATACCTAGTATCGGATTCAGTGTCAAAAAAAACAGCCGAGTTCTGAAAAAATTGACTAATTGTAGATAAATGCTATAAACTTACTAAGTTTTGAAGCGAAGAATATCAGTGCAGAGAGGAAATATCACATGAAAAAAACAGATTCCAAAATGGAGCGCCGCTCCTTTATTAAAATGGGTTTGGGTGGAATAGCAGGGCTGAGTGCGGCGCCGGCGCTGATAAGTGGACATGGGAACGAAGTCCATGCGGTATCTGCTCAAGGACGCAAGATGATCTACCGGACTTTGGGCAAGACCGGGTTCAAGCTTCCTGTTGTGAGCATGGGAGTCATGAATGCCGACAATCCCAACCTGGTGGCCGCCGCCCTGGATGCCGGCATCATCATGCTGGACACAGCCTGGGGTTACCAGAGAGGCCGGAATGAGGAGATGATCGGAAAGGTCATCAAGGGCAGGCCGCGGGATTCTTTTGTTTTGGCCACCAAGGTTCCGGGAGATCGCGAACGTAAAACCGGCTACCTGCTGCCGGATACGGATCCCAAGAACTTCACGGAGAAATTCGATCAGAGTCTGGAGCGCCTAGGTCTGGAATATGTGGATATCTTCTATCTGCACAATCTAAAACGGGGTCAAGACGCCCAGTATGAGCCGCTTGTCAAGGCTCTTGTCAATGAAAAGAAACGGGGACGCGCCAAGTTTATCGGTGTGACCTCACATTCCGGTGAGCCTGAAGTTATAAAGGCTGCGGTCGAGGCCGGAGTCTATGACGTGGTGCTCACGGCTTATAATTTCCGTAAAGATTATGTCGATGAACTCGATGAAGCGATCGCCTTAGCCGCCAAGGCGGGGATGGGGGTTGTGGCCATGAAGACCCAGGCCGGAGCGTTCTGGGATAAGGAGAAGACCGATCCCATCAACATGAGCGCTGCCCTGAAATGGGCCCTGAAAAATCCCAACATACACACCGCGATTCCCGGCTTTACCACCTTCGATCAGATGGATCTCGATCTGGGGGTTATGGGTGACCTGACGCTGACCGGCCAGGAGATCAAGGACCTGCGGATGGAACAAAAGACCGGGGGCCTCTACTGCCAGCAGTGTGATACCTGCTTAGCCCAATGTCCTCAGCAGCTTCCCATCCCGGAATTGATGCGCGGCTATATGTATGCTTATGGGTACAAAAACTTGGAGAAAGCCCACACCTTGATCGCGTCTCTGGAGCTGCCCGATAATCCTTGTGGAGACTGCAGCGTCTGCTCCGTCCGCTGTGCCAAGGCCTTCGATGTCAAGGATCGGGTCACGGACATCTCGCGGATGAAGAGCATCCCTTCTGACTTTTTCGCCTAATGGGGGTCAGGTCTTCGTTTTACACTTTTGATCCCCAAGGGAGAAATGACATCGCTTTCTAAGTAACTCTAGTACTCTGTCTAATTCTGGTTGTTTGCACGCCTTCAGATTTTTCTCAACGTATGTGTAAAATGAAGACCTGACCCCTTGACAAAGATTTTGGTTTGATGTAGGCTGATTGAGCGCTCGGTCAGTTTATGATGAATATCAACCGTAAATCGTCAGGCCTGCAGGATATCCCTACCCAAGTCAAGGATCAGGACCTCATCAACCGCCGGCGTCTGCAGATCGTGGATGCTGCAGTCAAGCTCTTTATCGACAAAGGCTTCCATAAAACCACAACACGTGAGATCGCGCGGGAAGCCGGTATCTCTACCGGTTTGCTCTATGAGTATGTCAGCTCCA
>JAUWSR010000086.1 GCA_030609975.1 Acidobacteriota bacterium
GCGTCCTCAATGCACCAGAAAGACTACTATGCAGAAGGAAGAACGCTCGACCGGCTCGGCGTCGGGCACTACTCTGTAGGAGAACTGAAGAGCATCCTCAAGCAGGGCTTTCCTTCCGACGCCTGATCTCGGAGTTTCCTTTTTAAGCTTGAAGAAAAGCTCTCATTATCTCCTGTAATGTCACCCCGTGGCATCTTGAAATGAGCTTATCACAAGATAAACAACCGGTTCAATGATCGTAAAATCGCAACCATTCGCGATAAACAGTCGAATTCTCAGCTTGGATAACTTTAGGCGGAGGAGGCCGATCCCGGCCTACCTGAAGTGGCGGATGCGAGAGAGAGGGTGGCTGGGCTGAGAAGCCACTGATCTCCTTTCATGATGTTTCTTAAGCGATGGTTTGCGTATGGGGATTCCATTCTGATATTCCTTTTTCTTACTGTGCTTCACTGCCTATCCAACCAGGGCCGCCTTCTCTATGTCATGTATGATATCGCCGGACTATCCTATAGAGAAATCTCCCTGATAGTGGCGGAGCAGGAAAACACAGTAAGAAAAAATGTCTCTCGGAGTCGTAAAAAATTGCATAATTTTCTAAACGAGGAATGCGTGCTCTTTAAACCCGATGGGAATTGCTCGTGACCTTGTGGCTTGGATTGTTTCAATTGCGAAATTTATGAAGAAAACATCACAGAGGAGATGAAGGAGCAATTTGCGTTAAAAATCCAAAAGAAACCAGAAGAAGTCGCCTGTAGAGGGTGTCGGCTACAGAATGGATGTAAACACTTTGGCCAACCCTGTGAGACACTTAAATGCATTGAGGCGAAGGGATTGGAGTTCTGTTTCGAATGTGGGGAGTTTCCCTGTGTAAAGCTTCAACCCGCAAAAGAAGGAGCTGACAAATATCCCCATAACTTCAAGCTTTATAATCTGTGCCGGATGAAAGCTGTTGGCGTTGGAAAATGGGCCAAAGAGGCAAGATTTATCCGGCAACGCTATTTATAATTTGGCGACAAGCAGTAGAAGAACCCGAAACTTTTTTACACCTCTAGGGATATCATCCAGCAAACATTGAATTTCATGAGGTTGCACCTACTTTTCAAATGAGGTGGCAGGTTTATGAAAAGAGTTATATAATCATAAAATAAAGATTCAATTTGTTTTAAATTGAATGAACAGGAATCACACATGTTTAAAGAGCTGGAAGAAATAAACTCACGCCCTGCTCCCTTTCAATTCTATACTGCTGATGAGTTGTGGACAGATGATTTTACATCAAAGAAAATGCTAGAGCTCCATTTGAATGATTCAATAGATGCCGCATCTCGCAGTACAGAATTCATTGACCGATCTGTAGAATGGATCGTCTCACACTTCAAGGTAGACGCAGGGACCAAGATTGCTGACTTTGGATGTGGCCCGGGGCTCTATACCAACCGCTTAGCAGAAAGGAGTGCGGGAGTTTTGGGAATAGATTTCTCAAAAAGATCCATACGATATGCTCAAGAAGCAGCAGTAAAGAATGAATTACAAGTTAACTATATTTGGCAAAACTACCTTGATTTCGAGACCGAGCAAAGGTTCGACCTGATTATTATGATTATGTGCGACTATTGTGCCCTTAGCCCCGGCCAGCGCAAAACGATGCTGCGGAAGTATCATACATTCTTAAATCCAGGCGGAGCTATATTCTTGGATGTATATTCACTCAGTGCGTTTGCAGAGAGGAAAGAGACAGCATTATGTCAATTCAATCTGCTTGATAGCTTCTGGTCAGCCCAGAATTATTATGGTTTTCTCAATACCTTTAAATATGAGGATGAAAAGCTCGTTCTGGATAAATACACCGTTATCGAAAAAGATAGAACCCGTGTCGTGTACAACTGGCTTCAGTATTATAGCCTTGATACTCTAGCTCGGGAGTTTGAGGAGAATCAATTCCAGATCACAAATTATTATTGTAATGTAGTCGGTATGCCCTATAATTCGGACTCAGCAGAAATAGCAGTCGTGGGAAAGAAACTGTGAAAAATGTTTCGTTTCAGCCAAATTCGGACCACTCACGATATTATCTAAGTGATGGTTTAAGTATACTAAACCCACCAATATGTATGTTCCACGGCTCAGGGAATTCTTATTTTTTCTTTTCTTCCTCTTTTTCAGCCTTAACGATGTAATATCCCTCGCGAGACAGCAGATGATCCAGGTTTGCAACCCCATAAGCGATGACCGCAGTGACAAGGGAGGAGTGTTTCTGATAATCAGGGATCATTTTGTTATAAAGATCCCTCTCAGTGTGCCAGATCTCTCTATAACTGAAATTATCTACCCGAGGATATCCGCCTTCAATACCCATGGTGGGAACTCCTTTATATTCTCGCTTCGCTGCCATGAGCCTTCAATCTGTAGCTCAACTCTTATAGAGACAGGGCTTGAATTTTGTCCGTGTGGATCGTTTCCGTAATGTATGAAATATATTGACAGACCCGGCTGCGTTTGCTATTAATTTGTGTAGAAGGAGGCCGTTATGAAAAAGGATTGGATCACACCTCAGTTGCAGGTTTTGACCCGCGGGCAACGTCAAGAAAGCGTGCTTTCGTTTTGCAAGGGAGGCTTTCCTTCTCCAAATGGTCCTGGGTCTATATCAAGTCATTGCTATTCGGGAAATCCCATGGGCCCGTGCAGCGCCATCGATGTCGGTGGAAGCTGAGCTTACAGTCCAAAGCTATTAAGTCAAACTCAAGTCCTGATCATTCTATCAATTCCTGTATACGAGCCCTCACATAATCGCTCAGATCTTCGAGGGACAGCTCTTGAATTTTGTCCGGGTGGATCGGCTCACCGAATTTGATCTTAACCGGATGGGGATGGATCAGCCAAGAACCTTTCTGCTTGAGTTGGAACAATCCTGAAGTCCCGATAGGTATGATGGGAACACCGGCTTCTTTGGCCAAATGGAAGGGGAGCCTTTTAAAAGGCCGAAGGTTGCCATCCAGAGTGCGATGTCCTTCCGGGAGGATGAGAATGGATTGACCTTTCCTAAGTTCTTTCTCCGTTGCTTTAATACTTTTAATCGAGGCGTGGATATTCTTGCGGTCAATAGGGATATTCCCCAAACGAAGGATGGCCCATCCATATAAGGGCCACTTGAATTGACGCAGGGCCTCGACTCCACGGACAAATGTCGGGACATAGCCTGCAAAAAGAGGGATATCGAAAAGACTGACATGATTAGCCATAAAGAGATAGGTTTGACCTGGATCGATAACTTCAGCCCCCTCGGATTCGACTTTTATAAAAAGCAGCTTAAATAGAAACCGAAGGCGTTTTTTCAGCCAGGGATCGAGCTTCCGGGGTGAAAATATAAATGTGAGGAGGATCGTCACGATGCAGAGGAAAAAAAAGTAGACTCCTCCTGCGGTCCAGCAATATAACGAGAACAGTTGTTTCATCTCCAGAATACGGGGACATCTTGGCGGAGGCATTCCACCTCCATGGGGGTAATTCCCATCAATTCACCATCGGGAGCCAGGACTTTAGGTATGTCTGTTTCGAGAGTGATTTTTTGGGCTTTGAACTGTTCTATCTCATCAATGTGGATGTGTTCACCTGTAAATATTTTGGGGAAGCTTTGCATCAATTTGCGGCGTGTGGTCTTATCCAGCAGCGTGACATCGAGCAGGCCGTCATCGATCTCAGCATGAGGGGCCATAAGAAAGTTAGAAGTATAGCGAGTATTGGAGATTTCGACAAAAATATTATCCCTATCGTATGATTTTCCATCCGCTTCGATCTTCACTCGATAGGATTTCAAAAACAGCATCTGGTACAAAACGCCCAGGGTGTAGGAGACATTTCCGAAGACCTTGAGCTTGTGTGCGGTCTTTCCGACATCCGCTACAAAGCCTAAACCCAGGATGTTCATGAAATAGTAATCCTGGCCGTGTGTCCGGAAAACGCCCACATCTACATTCCTGGGTTTTCCTAAACGGATGATCTCCACGGCTTCTTCCCAACGGGAGACATCCATCTCCAAGTCTCGTGCAAAGGCGTTTCCTGTTCCTATGGGAAGCACGCCCAAGGGTATCTTGCCTTTATTCGGGTTTTTGTAATATCCATTGATGGTCTCGAATAGTGTGCCGTCTCCACCACCTGCAACAACCCCATCGTATTGAGAAAAATCTGCGTTTATAACGAGGTCTACTGCATGTTCGGGATAATCCGTGAGCTTTAGGTCAAATTCTATGTTCTTAGAATTGAAGCAGGCTTCGACTTTAGGCAGGAGTTTGCCGGCTCTTTTGTGGTTGGCCATGGGATTGTAGATGAGTAAAATTTTCACTGTGCTTTTCCTTCAATCTATTGTCGGTTGTCCCATACAATCATTTTTCTCGCGCAGCTGTCAAGAAGGCCTGCACTCGATTAGCTTCTTTGAGATTTAGTCTAGATCAATCAGGTACTGCCATTAATCAGATGGGAATTCACGTGTTGATGCCTTCCCTTTGACGCTGACTTGGAGGCTGTGGTGATCAGCGTTCTTTTAGCCGTAAAATCCCTTTCTTTTGATCGATCTCCACGTGAAAGTGCTTGAGAAAAGAGTTGCCCAATAGACCGAGGCCAGGCTCGGCGGGAATGTCCAGGATAATGGCTTTCACATGGCGAACACGAAATCCTTTGATCTCGATTGAGTCCAGGGTCACTTCATAGGCCAAACCCACGCCGGAAGCGGTTGACACCTGAACCAAGGGCGTGGAATCGTCAAGCTGAAATCCGAGGGCTTCAGCTGTTTCATAGGGAATGGTGACCAGTGATGCACCCGTGTCGATCATGAATTTTTGCTTCAATTTTCCGTGGAGATAGGCTTCGACAGGAATCTGATTCTGGCCGGGAGAAAAGCGGATCTGGACAACGCCTTCATCTCTTTTTCCCTCTGTGATGAGGACTTCCAGATTTTGGGCTCTGTTTCTTAGGCTCTGGGGATAGCTCCCCTCGTTGAGTAGGCTTTCAGCCCTGTGCCAATCTCTTTCACTGAGAGCCAGTTCAGCCCCTAAAAGCTGCAGCTCCGGCTCTTGGGGAAAGATCTTTTTAGCAGCTTCGAAGGCCACCCAGCCGTTTACCGGCTGGTCTTTGTCTGTTGCTTCTCTGATCCAATCTTTGCACAGCTGAAGCTGGATAATATCCATTTCTCTGGCTCTGATACGCTCTGTGTCAATCTGGATGCGTTTTAACCGGTCAAAATACTCCAATGCCTTTCGGGTATCCGTGGCTTTTGCGATGGCTTGTGTCATGAGACGTAACAGTTTTAAATCCGCTGTTTCCAAAATGATCTGCTCATCCAAAATATCGATGACCTCTTGGGTGAACCCGTTTTGGATAAGGTCGGAGGCTAACTTTTGCATCTTGTTCAAAGCTGACTCCGCGTGTAGGTGGAAGGGTTTGTCCTCTTCGTTCAGTCGGGGCATCAAACGAAATCCCTGTGCAAGAGCTTCAAGCCTTTCTTGTGCAGGTCTCCCGTCACTTAGGGCCAAGGCCCGGCTGAATTGAGCTTCCTGAACATTGGAAAAGGTCTGGTTATAAAATTCAGCTATTCCTATCTCGGGCCGCAATGCTTTGCCCTCAGGTCCATTCCACATGAATCCATGCTCCATGTCACTTCCAAAGGACCAGCCCACAACGCGTCCACGCTGAAGGAAAATGCCTGGTTCCTGAATAGTCAGGGGAAGTGTGACGCTTAAAAACTGGCCTTTTTGTTGGGGAGATGTCACTCTCGCGTTCTCTAACGAGTTTCCGCTGATATAGGAGTGCCAGGAAAGTGGCTCAAGCACCTCCCAAGCTTCCAGTTCCGGACTATCATAGCGATTCTGACAAAGCCAGAGTCCCACAGGATCTCCCAGTCGCCAGATTCCCTGGTCGATCCGGCTCTCCTGGGCCTGACTGCTTCGAAATATCCAGGCATTGCCGTTAAAACCATGCCATGTGGGGACAGCGAGCCAACTCCCGGCTACGATCGTTGTGTCCATTCCGGAGATTTCCTCTCCGGAAAGATCCAAGAAGCTGAGTCGGCCAATCGTTATTAAATCCAGGCTGTTGTCAGTCTCGGTTGCGGTTGGCGCTGACGACTCTAATGCCACGGTCTGTGGATCAAGCGATTGTTCCTTGTTCGAAAAAAAACGGGGGAGAATGAGAATCAAGATCCCGAGGAGAACAACGGCTGCGACAGCGGCTAAAAAGGGAAATATTCGGATTTTAGATCTCCCCTGGTTTTTTCTTTGATGTCCCCATCGCTTTGATTCTTGCTAGTCTAGCACATTTTAGTCGTCACACATAAATAAAATGCTTTTAAGCACAGCGAATCGTCGTTTTGCAACGGGATATTTATTGTGATATACATCAGTATGTTTTCCCCGAATTACAGCGAAAGATAGAGGGGCTGGCTGTTGGGGTGGGTAGCGGGGCTTTTATAAGCGGGAGGGTCCTGCTCAGCCAGCCAAACAGGACACCCCTTTAGTCGCTGCGTGTTGGAAAAGTGGAATAGGTATGTCGAATAAAAATGCTCGCCTTGGTGTTGTCCCTGGTGTTGAAGTTTTTCTTGAGCAGCATTTGGACTTGGTCAAAAACAGAAAGGTAGGCCTGCTTACAAATGCCGCTGGTGTAGACCGACAGCAAAACAGTGTGCTTGAGCTTTTTTATGAAAATCCCAAGATCGAGCTGAAGGCCCTATTCGGACCGGAACATGGATTGAGAGCCAATGCCCAAGCAGGAGAATATGTGCCCTTTTCCCAAGATGAAAAACATAATCTCCCTGTTTTCAGCCTGTATGGACAGGATCTGAAGTTTGATTCCTACTCCGGCAAAGACCTTGATAAGACCATGCGCGTTTTTGATACTCAAGATCAAGGAAAAATCCCGAAAAAAGCAATGCTGAAAGAACTGGAGGTGATGATCTTTGACCTCCAAGATGTGGGCACACGCATCTATACCTTCGCAGCCACGATGGCCTATTGTATGAAAGTTTGCGCTAAGACTGGGATCGAATTTATCATACTGGATAGGCCTAATCCGCTTAACGGGCTCGATATGGAAGGTCCCATCCTGGAATATCCGAAGTTCAGTTCATTTGTAGGCCTGTATCCCATCCCTATACGACATGCCATGACCTTGGGTGAGCTGGCGTTGTATTTCCATGAGAATTTTCTTAAAAAAAAACCCTTGCTCAAAGTGATCAGCATGGAGGGCTGGAAACGACACATGTGGTTTGATGAAACTTCACTGCCTTGGATCCCTCCCTCTCCCAATATGCCGAACTTTAAAACCGCAATGGTTTATCCCGGGCAAATCCTGTTTGAAGGCACCAATGTTTCGGAAGGGAGGGGCACCACCCGGCCTTTCGAGGTGTTTGGCGCTCCCTGGATCGATGGCGACCTGTTGAAAAAGCGGCTCCATGAACTGGATCTCCCTGGCGTGGAGTTTCAAAAAAGCGAATTTACTCCCACCTTCTCGAAATACCAGAGTGAGTTCTGCAGTGGATGCCATATCTATGTGACCGACAGGAACATTTATAAACCATTGTTCACCACTCTGCATATCATCTCGGTTATATTGGACCTGTATCCGAAAAAGTTTTTTTTTCATGAGGATTATTTTGATAAGGTTATGGGTACTCATAAGGTGAGAGAAGATATCGAGCAAGGGAGACAAGCTGCTGATATCATTCATGCTTTTGATGATGAAATACGAGAATTCGCTGAGAGACGCCAACCTTATCTCTTGTATTCCTGAATCCTATGCTATAATTTTGATAATATGACGAGCAAATTGATCGCGGTCATAGATGATGAGCCGGATATCCGGGAACTGGTTTCTATCCATCTTAAACGGGCCGGATTTCAGGCTGAAACCTTCAAGCAGGCGGATGATTTTCTACACTTTCTAAACGCAAATGAACCCGATTTGATTATCCTTGATCTCATGCTACCTGATGCTGACGGCTTAGCACAGGACATGGTCCGGGATTCAATTACCGCCTTTGTAAATCGGGACGCAGACCTGGCTGAGGATGTATGCAAGCGTGACGATGAGGTGGATAGTCTCAACGACCAGATCTTCCGGGTACTTCTGACCTATATGCTGCAGGACCCTAAAAATATCGAGAGGGCGCTTGACCTGATCTTGGTAGGACGCCATCTGGAGCGGATCGCGGATCATGCCACCAATGTCGGTGAGGACGTCATCTATTTGGTTAAGGGGAAATCCATCAAACACCATTTTGAAACGCGCAAAATCAGCAAAATGTGAGCACTGTATAATTGTTAGAGTTCCCCTAGTGCTGCCCTGAAAATCCATTTACGCAAGGGGCGAGGTATGCTATAATCTGCCGTTAATTTTTACGTGAGGAGAGAATCATGCCTGAGATCGAAGTGAAGGGTCAGCAATTTGAGTTGAACCAAGAAGGCTTCATGCTTGAGCCCCAAGAATGGGATGAAGACATTGCCATGGTATTGGCCAAGACCGAGGAAGGAATAGAGGAGTTGACCCCAGATCATTGGAAAGTGATACGATACATCCGGGGCTATTATCTAGAAAAAAATGTTGCTCCGATGGTAAGAAAGGTTTGTAAAAATTCTGGATTCCAACTGAAATATATATTTGAGCTGTTCCCCTCTGGTCCTGCCAAAGGTGCCTGTAAATTGGCCGGTCTTCCCAAGCCGGATGGCTGCGTTTAACCTATCTCAGCATGACCGCATTCCTATACTACGGTGTGATTATTTCCTTCCTTCTCTGTCTAATTGCACTCCTGGGACTGGTTCTTGGGACGCTTTCTTTTCGTAAAAGAAAAGTACGAGCAGCTCCCCGGGGAGACTGGAAAAAAGGAGTAAGGTATGCGTTTGGAGTAGGCATGATGCCTTGGGAAAAAGAAAGTGCCAGGCAGCATCTTGTTACATATTTTTCCGGATTTATATATCATTTTGGGATCTTTGCCGGTTTATTCTATCTTTTCATCTCTCTATTGAACCTTGCTATCCCGGTCCTGATTTTCAAGCTAATACAGATCCTTTTGCTCTGTGGGCTTATTTGCGGGTTGGGATTATTGGTTAAGCGAGGCGTATACAGCCATATGCGATATATCAGTTGTCCTGATGATTTTGTGGCCAACACGCTGGTGGATGGTTTTATGCTCTTGGCTTTGCTCGATACCCTCTTTGTGGGTGTCCAAGTTTACTTTTGGGGAATGGCCATCATAATGTTCCTATACATTCCCATGGGCAAGATTCGTCACTGTTTCTTTTTTTTCTACAGCCGCATCCTTTTTGGAGCTTTTTTTGGAAGACGGGGTGTTTTTCCAAGAGAACAAAAGACGTCTAGAGTTTAGATAATGTCTGATATATCCTTAAATAAAGATGAACTCTTAGAAAAGATTGAGAGTCTTACGGCCCAAGATCACGAAAAAATTCTAAAGACGTTCAAACACTACCTCACCTCCGAGTATGCCGCATTTTTAAACACCTGTGCCCATTGTGGACTGTGCGCCGATAGCTGCCATTACTATCTGACTGACAAAGATCCAAAATCTATTCCCGCTTATAAGCTCAAACTAATTTCCAAAATATTTAACAGCACCTTTGATCTCGTTGGCAAAAGATTTCCAGCCCTGGTAGGCGCGGAAAAACTCAGCAATAAGATGATCAAAGAATGGGTGGATACTCTGTTCGGCCGTTGCAGTTTGTGTGGGAGGTGCACGATCAACTGCACTATGGGTATCAATATTCCTTATCTGATCCGGGCTGCACGTGGGGCCTTAGCTTCTGTCGGAATCGTGCCGCTTGGATTGCAGTCCACGGTGAATACCGCGGTGAACAAAGGCAACAATATGGGTATCCTGAAGGAGGATTGGCTCGAGACGGTGGAATGGTTGGAAGAAGAACTACAGCAGGACGTTCAGAATCCGGAAGCAAAGTTGCCCTTGGATAAACCGGGCTCTCGTGTCCTTTATACCATCAATCCTAGAGAAGCCATGTTTTTTCCTCTCTCCATCACGGCTGCAGGGAAAGTATTCTATGCCGCCCAAGAGAGCTGGACCTTCTCCAGTGAAAACTTTGATGTGACCAATTATGGTCTTTATAATGGAGACGACGAAGCGGCTGGAATACTGTCTTCTCGATTGATCGATACCATGCATGCTTTAGATTGTCGGGAATTGATCCTGGCAGAGTGCGGCCATGGTTACAATTCCAACCGATGGGAAGCGCCGGAATGGCTTAGCCGGGAATATGGCGCAGAAGTAAAAAGTATCCTTCAGCTTATCGCTGATTATATTCGAGAAGATCGAATCAAGCTGGATCCTTCCAAGAATGGTGAGGTTGTAACGCTGCATGATCCCTGTAATTTGGTGCGTTTGGGTGGAATGGTGGAAGAACAGAGGTTCATCCTCCGGCACTGTGTGGCAAACTTTGTGGAAATGACCCCCAACCGAGAAAAAAACTACTGTTGTGGAGGAGGAGGAGGGCAGTTATCCATGACTCGTTTTGCCGAAAGACGCATCCAGGCCGGAAGATTGAAAGCAGAGCAGATCGAGGCCACAGGGGCAAAAATTGTTGCAACTCCTTGCCATAACTGTATAGATCAACTTATGGAACTCAACAAGCATTATAAACTGGATATTGAAATTAAAACGGTTACTGAAATAGTGGCGGATGCTTTGATTATTCCTGCTTAATACGCCCTTCCTGCATACTATCCGAATCTATCTATTCTGTGGGATACCGCGATCTCCCTAACTCCATTATGGTGAGCCTCCCTGTTCAAATTAACCTGATAGATTCAGAAAAAAGTCGATATTACCTATAACCAAAATATTATCGGAATTTTGCAATAACTCTAAGAGATAGCATCCCGATCACATCGTTAAAGTGTCATTTCTATTTTAAATCGACATTTTTTACCTTTAGTGAATACTCCAAGTTAAAATATCCTTATAAATTATATCGATTCACTGGTAAATAATAAGGCGGTGTGCTAACTTAATTGAAAAGAAGGATCCGGCATGAAGATATACGATAATGTCCTAGACCTTATCGGACATACTCCCTTGGTGAGGCTTAATCGGATAAGGAAAGGCGTAAAAGCGGAGATTCTCGCCAAACTGGAATTTTATAACCCGACCGGAAGCGTTAAGGATCGGATCGCACTCTCTATGGTCGAAGAAGCCGAGAAACAGGGGCTGATCAAGCAGGGGGATTTTATCGTCGAACCCACCAGTGGAAATACCGGAACCAGCCTGGCCTTGGTGTGTGCTTTGAAAGGCTACCGGATGATCGCCGTCATGCCGGAACAGATGAGTCAAGAAAGAAAGGATATGATCACGGCTTTTGGAGCCGAGCTGGCTCTGGTCCCCAGTCAGGGAGAGGCTGAGCCTGGAATGTTTGCCTTAGAGGACCTGGAAGCAACTCTCGCAAAAGCGCTCGAATTGGCAGCTCAACCCGGATATTATATGCCCAATCAATTTGCCAATCCCAGCAACTCTCTGGCACATCAAAAATCCACTGCTGAAGAGATATGGAGGGATACGGACGGCCGGGTCGATGCCTTCGTCGCCGGTGTGGGTACATCCGGAACCACGATGGGTGTCAGCATGGGATTGAAGGAAAAAAATCCAAATATTCTTATCTATGTGATCGAACCGGCCAATTCTGCAGTGATATCCGGTGAAGATCCAGGCTATCACAGGATCCAAGGCATAGGGGAGGGCTTTATCCCTGAGCTCTATCAACACGAATATACCGACGGTGTTATCAAAGTCTCGGATGTCGAAGCTAAAGC
>JAUWSR010000306.1 GCA_030609975.1 Acidobacteriota bacterium
ATAGCTGGTGGATATGGTGATCCGCTCTGCCACTATGCCCTTTCCGTACACATTCAAATCTCGACCCTCGATATCCACGTTCCCTTGGATGTTTTCCAAGCGGACCTGGCTGTAACGATCGTCGATCTCTACATTCTCCCGGGCGCCGTCGATGGTGATGGGGGAGTTGTTCCCGCGGATGATGGTAGGACCGACATCGATCAAAGTGATCTTTTCATAGGAGTTTTCGATCTCGAGCGACCCAGCGATGCCCCTTGCATAGATCTTGGAATGAGGTGCATCTATATACAGGTTTCCTTCCAGGTCCTCCAGGTCCAGTGTTCCATAGCGTTGATCGATCAAGGTGTTTCCCTTGATCCGGCTGAGCTTTACATCGGAGTTGCGGCTATCCACCTGGCAGTCGAGCCCCACATTATCAGCTTCGACATCCTCATAGCTGTTCCAGATTATGAGTTTTTTTGTAATATCCCAGACCACGACTTTGCCGTTGCGTGCGATGATCTCGGCTTCACCCAGACGCGAGGCTGTAACCTGGCCGTAACGATTTTTCACCAACACATCCATTCCGGCTGGTACCGAGATGGTAAAATCCGTGCGCAGGTTCGTTCGTCTCAGGTCGTGTCGGTTGTTGGAAAGAGTGATCTGCCGGCTGTCACGTTCGATCACCATATCCAGGCCGTCTGCGATCTCTCGGGCCCGCTCTTTCTTCCGGCGCCTGATCTTTTTTGTGAACTGGATCTGGATGTTTTCCTGTTCGGTGCCTTTGATCTCGATATCACCATAGTCGTTTATGATCTGCAGCTCGGGAGGGAAGGGTGGTTCCAGGATCTCGGATTCTTCGAACGAGAATTCCTCGGCATCCCAGAACCAGCCTTCCTCCCAGCCAAAGACGACATCCCACTTTTCAGTGTATATGTGCGTGAAGACCACTCCTACGGCGATGATCAGGAGCAGTAGGATAAATTCTTTGGTTTTCATTTTTATTCCTGTCTTTCTTTAAGACCGAAATAGAGTTTCCACGCACCCCACAGGATGATGATGACCGGCCACAAGCGGGCGACGACGTCCCAAATACCGATATTCAGGTTATTGAAAAGGAACAGCGCACCAATAACGATCAGGATGATGCCCCAGGCTAGAGGCTCTCTTTTTCCATTTTTTGCCATTTTATTTCTCCTCTAACTCTTCTGTTTGTAATAGTCCACAACAAGCTTCAGGCCGATGAAAATGACGGCGATCGGCCAGAATTCCCACAGGGTGTCGTAGTCGATCACTTCAAAGTTGGCCAGGAGCAGGATCCCGCCCAGGATCATCAGGGATATTCCCCAGAAGATCGATCCGGACGTGATAGCAACCGGTATCTCTTCGATATCTGTCACAGGCTCGAGTTTCTGATGGAGAGAAGAGCGGTTTATGGCTTTTGCCGTTTGTACGGCATCGAAGATCTGATAGAAATAGAAACCAGCCAGCATAAGGGCAACAAATGGCTGGGGGCTGCTGGGCTGGAGAGAGACCAATCCAGCAAAGACAAAAAAGAATATGGCCGCTTTTTTGAATTGGGAGTTGTAGAGGGCTCCGGTGCCGAAAGGAAAAAAGAATGCCAGTACTCCCGCTAATCCCGGGGATTTAGGCGGTCGTTTGACGATGACTTTTTCTTCAATTTGTACTTCTTGTTCTTCCATGTGTACCTCCAAATGGACTGAGTTTTATTCTTTCTCTCTTTTCAAGGGATTTTTCGTTTTTATGGTATCGATCAGGATCTCTTTCTGCCCGGACAGGGAGTTGGTGAAAGATTCGGCTCTGACATAGAGTTTTTCTATTTTTTGATATCCTGTGTGAAACTGCCGCTCCACGGCTTTGTTGATGTCGCCCCGGTTGGGATTGAAAGCGTAAAAGGAAACCACGGTCAGCAGGACAGTCGCAGCAGCCAAAATGGGTTGCAGCGAGGGCCGGATCAGGAAATCCAGATTCAAACGGAATCTCTTCTTCTTATCAGGCACGGCCTGGAGGCGGTTCTGCAGTTCGCCGCTGATTTCGACCTCAGGGAAAGCGGTGAGAGAGGCACTCACTTCCTGCAAAAGCGACAGGAGCTCCCGGCAGCTGGAACAGGCCTTGAGATGGGCCGCAACCGTCTGCTTTTGCTCCTGGCTCAACTCGTTTTCCAGATAAGGAGACAAGAGCTCTTCGATGTGTTCACATTTCATCGGGACCCTACTTTTTTGTCTTTCAATACCCTGGCTAGCTGCAGCCGTCCCCGGTTGACGCGGGACTTTACCGTTCCTAGGGGGAGAGTCATGATCTCAGCGATCTCCTCGTATTTTTTCCCCTGGATGTCCCTGAGGATAACGGCCATCCGGATATCCGGCGAGAGATGGTTGAATCCCTCCCATACCAACCGTTTGCTTTCATTCGCTAAAAGCTCAGTCTCAGGATCGAACTTCGGATCGGCGGCAAGAAGGTGCTCGTCGAATTCATCACGTGAGGTCTTTTCCAGTTTGGTTTTGCGGTATTGATCGATCAGGTAGTTTTTCGAGAGGGTCAAAAGCCAGGCGGTGAAGTTCCGCGTGAAGTCGAATTTGGGCAGGGAATTGTAGAGCTTGAGAAAGATCTCCTGTGTGAGGTCTTCAGCGGCTTCGTAATTGCCGGCAAACTGGTAAGCCAGGTTGAAGATCTTTTTGGAGTACGAATTAACCAGCATTTCCCAGGCTCCTTGTTTTCCTTCGAGACAATCTCGAACGATGGTTTCTGTTTTCACTTAACACACCTTAGTAGACGAGTCCTGGTTTTAAAAAGTTCCGTACTTCTGCGTTCATTCTATGTGGCTGTTGATAGCCTGTCAATCGGGCTGAGCATAAGCCTTTCGTGAATTTTTCGGCAAGTTTTTGAATAATTATTTCGCTTTTGGGATTTTGTTTGTATAATGGAAAGTCCCTAAATATGAAACCGGTATTTATAAACGAGAGTGTCAATATTTGACTTTAAAACGAATCAGCATCATCTACAAGAGGCATTTTGAATATAAATTATGATATTTTGATAAATAGTAGGAGGTAAAGGATGGAAGGAATCATCGGCTACGGCGCCTACATTCCCCGCAACCGTATCAAGGTAGAAGAGATTGCCAAGGTGTGGGGAGCCGATGCGCCCAGCTATAAAAAAGGCTTGATGCTTGAGGAAAAGTCGGTGCCTGCGCCTGATCAGGACACCATCACGATGTCGGTTGAGGCATCGAAGTATGCTCTGAAAAGAGCGAAGATCGATCCGGCCGATATCGGTGCCGTTTACATCGGCTCCGAATCCCACCCCTATGCGGTGAAACCGAGCGGAACGGTCCTGGCCGAGGCCTTAGGAGCCACACCCGAGTGCCACACATCGGATTTTGAATTTGCCTGTAAAGCCGGGACTGAAAGTATGTTTGTGGCTTTGAACCTGGTGAAGGCCGAAGCGGTCAAATACGGCCTGGGAGTAGGAGCGGATACCTCTCAGGGCGCACCGGGTGACGCCCTGGAGTACTCAGCGGCCGCAGGGGCGGCGGCTTTCATTTTTGGCAAGGAAGATCTGATAGCCAAGTGTTTGGATACCTACGCCTTTATGACGGATACACCGGATTTTTGGCGCAGGGAATACCAGTACTATCCCCAACATGGAGGACGTTTTACCGGTGATCCCGCCTATTTCAAGCATGTAACCGGGGCAGCCCGGGGTATCATGAAGAACGCGGGTGTCACGCCCCAGGACCTGGACTATGTCATTTTTCATCAGCCCA
>JAUWSR010000291.1 GCA_030609975.1 Acidobacteriota bacterium
AGAAACCGCATCTGGATGAGACCTTCCAGATTGTTGAGGATAGCGCCCTTGCCGATCAGAGAAGGGGTAAAGGTTCCCTCCCACCCATCAGCTTGATCCCTAAATTCTTCCCACCAGAGATAGTCGAATCCTTCCGCCATGTGCTCTGTAACCTGGCTTGAGCCGAACGAATCCTTAAGAGAATGATACATGGGCACGGTGAGCAGCAGTGAAAACAGAAGATTAATAAGGAGCAGTAGGCCTACCATACGCCAGGCGGCGGTCGATTGCTTGAATCCCTGAATGAGGTTAAGGAAAGCTTTCATGAAATAATCTCCACTGTGATCATCCTCCGATAATGGTCATAAATTCAAGCGCATGCTGTAGCCAAAGAAGCCATTTCGAAGCCCAACGTAGAGGAGCCTGCTTGTTCGGCCTCAACGTCATGCTGTTGTTGGTCCGGTCAATATCACTTACATAAATGAAATCGGGATCCACCACGACCTGTGTGATTTTGAAGGGGTAGCTGTACTCGAATTTTTTCCAACGGTATTGCCCATCCCATGCTTCTCTGAGGGACCGGCCGTCTTGGAATTGGATCTCGATCTTCACCGGAACCCGAACCTCTCCCAATCGTCGGACCAGGATCTCACAGGCATAATCCGGATTCTCAGTTATTTGGGAGTTCCCCTCAACGTACTCCTCTTCAAACCAGCCTTGAGGAGGATTCAGCCGTCGGTTCGAGATGTCTGTTACGGCGTAATCGAGTTTGCCGGAACCGTAGACGAACTGATCGAGGAACCAATTCATATCTTCCCCAGAAAATTCCGAGACGACCGCATAAAAATCCGAAGGACGGGGATGCTTCCACCAGTGTCGTGTGGAATATGCTTTGATCATCCGATTGAATCGATCTTCTCCCAGGTATCTTTCCAGAGTCCGCATCAAAAGCTGTCCTTTTGCGTAACTGTTGGCGCCATAACTGCCGTCCATGAACTGCCAGGCAAATCTCTGAAGATGGTCACGGTTCGATGTCAAGCGGTGGCTGGAGATCCCGTTAGATTCGATAGGTAAACGGACAGAGGGGAAGGTGACTGGAATTCCGAAGTAGGTGCGGGAGTATAGGGGTTGTCCGTAAGCTTGGTAATAGATGGCAGTGTCCAGATAGGAGGTCAAGCCTTCGTCCATCCAGGGGAATTCGAACTCATTGCTTCCCAGTAAACCATAAAAATATCCGTGTCCGAACTCATGAATGGTCACACCTTCCGGCTGAGGGATGCCTTCCCGGGTTAAGAAGTAAGCCCCGCCAGTAAAAAAGGTGGGATATTCCATACCTCCGGAACGGCTGTTATAGGCGGGATCCACACAGGTGACTGTGCTGTAGGGATAATCTCCATACCAGAGACTGGCATATTTTACGGCGTATTCGACAGCATCCAAGTAACGGTCCTTGAGCTGGCGATGATAGGGCTGGAGCAAAAGGGTGATCTTAACCTCTTTCCCTGGGGAGAATTCATAGGCTTCCTTGTATTCCAGCAGCTCAGGTGAGGCAACCCAGGCGAAGTCGTGGACACTGTGTTGGTAAAAGTGATGAGTTCGTGTCAAATCCCCATTGATACGAGATTCGCGAAGTTCGCCTGTTGCTCCGACCACATAAGACGAGGGAACCGTGATCTTGACATCATAGGTGCCGTAGTCGGCATAAAATTCGCTGACGGCATGATACTGGTGACAGTTCCACTTTCCATCCTCAAAAACACCAAGCTTTGGGAACCATTGGGCGATAAAGTAATAATCCCGGTAGACGCCGGTGCGCGAGATCGGGGAGGGGATTTGGGCCTGGAATTCGATCTGAAGTTCGATCGTCTGTCCCGGTTGGATGGGTTGGGGCAGATCGACCGCCAGGACTGTCTGATCAGATGCATTGCTGTCGTCCGGGTGTCTGAAAGTTATTTTAGTTGTCAGGTCGGAACCGGCGAAATCCGGACTCTCCACGATGCGCAGGGACTCTATGCGACAGTATCCCCAATCCGCTGGTTTTAGCTGGGGCGGAGAAGCGCCACGCCGTGATCTTTCCTTGAAAAAAGTGCTCTGATTGTTTTGGAACGCGTTCCAGTAAAGATGGAACCAAAGGTCCTGACAGGGAGTTTCCGTGGCATTGGTCCAACTCACGCGCTCTGTGCCGCGTAGGAAACGGCCGGTAACGTCGAGTCGGATATCTATACTGTAGTTGGCTATCTGGGGACAAAAAGCTTCGTCGTTTCCCTCAAGAGGGGAGAGGAACAGGAATCCTAGACACCCTATAAACACAACGGCCTTTTTTAACACTGGATCCTCCGAAAGGCAAAAAAACTTTTCTTCATAATGACGCAAATTTATTTCAATATCAAGTTTTCCGGTTTAACTGTGATAAGCCTGGATTATTCACGAGTGGAGATTGCCGTAGATGCGAGGCAACCTCCCTCCCGCCCTTGTATTAAGGAGAAATTGTACAGAGTCCAATACAAATCCTTTGCAACGAAGTAGATACGGTGAGATCGGCTCGCCCGAGGGGTAAAAAATGTTGATTCCATATAAAAATAACATTGTAACCAAAGTGATCAAAATACTTTCTTTTTAGAATTAACGCAAAATTCTGATATTATTTAGGTTATAGTAAATATCGACATTGGGATAAGTCAGGTAAGTAGAGGAATGCTTTTATAAAGCTCGATTTTGTTATATATAGGAAGCGAGTTCTATGGAGTTGTAGAGAAGGAGGTAAATATGTCTATCACCAGAAAAAGCTGGGTCGTTCTAGTGGTTCTCATACTGGCCGCAGGAGTGGGAGCATCCGAAAAACCATTGGCGTCAAAGGCACTGCAAGAGGCCCTGAAAAGTGAAGTCTCCGGAGAGCGGGCCTTGCTATATACGGTGCAAATTTCCCAATATGACCGTATACAGGCCTCGGAAGGGTGGCATGCCGCGGCCGAAATGATAAAGGCCGAGCTTCAAAAACACGGCTATGCGAATGCTGCGATAGAGGGATGGCCCTCCAATGGATCGCGCTATTACTATACCTATCAAACGCCGATCGGTTGGAGAGCCAAAAAAGGTGAGCTCTGGCTACTCAGTCCCCGACAAGAAAAATTGTGCACCTATTCCGAGATCCCCCTGACTCTGGTTAAACACAGCAATTCTGCCGATGTGGAAGCCGAACTTATCGATGTGGGGACAGGTGTGGGGGAGGAATCCTATCGGGAAAAAGATGTTAAGGGAAAGATCGTGCTGGCAACAGCTTATACTGGAGATGTCATGCGGGAGGCCGTGGTTCAGCGGGGCGCTTTAGGAGTGATCACCTGGTATCCTCCCGAGGTGAGGCCGGGGTATCCTGATATGATCCGCTATACGGCTATTTGGCCCAAATGGGAGGAACGGGAGGAGATCGGGTTTGGTTTCAATGTCAGCAAACAGCAGGGCTGGCAGCTCAAAAGGCTTTTAGAGGATGGCCAGACAGTTCGCCTGAAGGCCCAGGTGGAAGCTGAGTATTACGACAGTCAGATCGAGATCCTCACCGCATCGCTGCCAGGAACAGTAGAGCCGGATAAGGAGGTTTTGATCATTGGACATCTTTGCCATCCTGCCCCCAGCGCCAATGACAACGCCAGCGGCTCAGGAGGCATGCTGGAAATGGCGCGGGCTTTGCGAGCCATGATCGAGAAAGGAAAAGTCGATCCACCGCGCCGAACCATCCGCTTTTTGTGGGTGCCTGAATTTTACGGTACTGTCCCTTACATCCAGGCTCATCTTGAGCGCACCCGGAATACCCTGTCTGTGATCAACTGCGATATGATCGGTGAAGATCTCCACCTGACAGGAGGGGCATTCAACATCACCTGCACGCCTGATTCCATGCCCAGTTACCTAAACGATGTGGTGGTAAATTTTGCGCGGCTGATCGATGGTATGAACTTGCGCAGCCCCAGCGGAAGTCGACACCCCTTTGCCTACCGTGTCCGTCCCTACAGCGGGGGCAGTGATCATTTGATTTTTAACGATGGGGCCTTGAAAGTCCCTGCTGTTATGTTCGGGCATGGAGATAGGTTCCACCATACCAGTCTCGACACCATAGACAAAGTCGATGCTTCAGAGCTTCTGCGGGTCTGTGTGATTGCCCTGGGTGTTTCCTACTACTTGGCTGATGCAGTGGACCCTGAGGCTTTAGAGATGGCCAGGCTCATATCCCGAAACGGCCTGGCAAGAGCAATTCAGGACAGCTCAGATAGCCTGAATCCTATGATCGCAGCCGAGAACGGAGATGATCTCTATCGGGCCTACAAACAAGCACGAAATATCATGGCTCATGCCTGGCAACGTGAAAAAACGGCGGTGCTTTCCGCGGGGAGATTTGCTGCCGAATCAGATATTCAAAAGGATATCCTGCAAACCGTCTCGAATCTTGACGCTGTAAGAATTGTCATGGAAGAAGACAGCGAACGTCTCTACAAGCAACTCAGCCAGGCAAATGGAGTCAGTCCGGTGCCTATTGCTGCGACTGACGAGGA
>JAUWSR010000280.1 GCA_030609975.1 Acidobacteriota bacterium
GAAGAAATATCTATTTATGCTCGCCGGAATATATGGCCGAGTATACCAAACGTTTCATTCTGAATGGCGTAAAAATAGTAGGAGGATGCTGTGGAACAACGCCTGCGCATATAAAAGCGATGAAAGCCGCTGTCAAGGCGCTTCAGCCTCCCTCTAAAAAAGGTTTCAAATTCACTCCTGTTTTGGAAAAAAAAGAGAAGGAAGAAGGGATACCACTCAGAGATAAATCAGACATGGCACGGAAGCTGGCGAAGGGAGATTTTGTTGTGAGCGTTGAAGTCGTTCCTCCCAGAGGGCATGATCCTGCAAGAGCCACTCGTATAACTTCCAAGCTCAAAGCTGAGGGAATTGATTGGGTGAATATTCCTGATGGACCGCGTGCGAGCGCCCGTATGAGCCCGATGGCCCTGGCGTTCATTCTCCAATCCCAAACAGAGATAGAACCTATCCTGCATTATGCCTGTCGAGATAGGAACCTGCTGGGGATGCAGTCCGATCTTCTCGGCATATATGCCCAAGGCATCAGAAATATTCTCATAATAACGGGAGATCCCCCTAAGCTGGGTGATTATCCGGATGCCACAGCTGTGTTCGATGTGGATTCCATCGGGCTGACAAATGTAGTCAATTGCCTGAACCATGGGGTGGATATCGGAGGCAAAATGCTGACCAAGCCAACGGGATTCCACATCGGGATCGGAGCCAATCCCGGGGCGATCAATCTCGATTATGAAATATCCCGATTCGAGTGGAAAGTCGAGGCAGGCGCCGAGTTTGCGATCACGCAGCCTGTCTTCGATACGGAGATGTTGAAAAAATTCATAAAGCGCATCGAACATTGTCGTATTCCGGTATTAGCCGGGATCTGGCCTCTTCTCAGTTTGCAAAATGCTGAATTCCTGCATAACGAGGTCCCGGGAGGCTACATTCCCCCCAAGATAATGGAACGCATGCGTGTGGCTCAAGAGATCGGGGCCGAAAGGGCCAGAGAAGAAGGGGTAGCGATCGCCCAGCAGACTGTGCAAGAAATAAAGAGCCTTGTGGAGGGCATTCAAATAAGCCCTCCCCTCGGAAAGTACGAAATGGTTTTTGAAGTTCTGAAGGCTTTATGATATGTGTTACCCGAGGAGAAAAATTCGATGATTTTGGTTGGAGAAAGGTTGAATTCGAGCAGGCGACCCGTATTCCAGGCACTGAGCACACAGAATACAGAATTCCTGACCAAGGAGGCGACCAAGCAGGAGCAGGCAGGTGCAAATTACCTGGATCTCAATACGGCCGCACTTCTGGATAAAGAGATCCCTGCGTTGACATGGGCGATCCCGCTTTTACAAAAAGAGCTGAATATTCCGTTGTCCATTGATACGCCCAGCCATGAAGCCATGGAGGCAGGGTTGAAGCTCCATAAGGGAAAAGCTCTCCTCAATTCCCTGAGTGGGGAGACCCATCGAATAAAATCATTCCTTCCTCTGATCAAGGAGTACCGGCCCAAAGTTGTTCTGCTTTGTCTTGATGACAAGGGAATTCCGAAAGATTCCGATACAGAACTGGCGATCGCTATACGTGTGATGGAAATGCTGGTTAAGGCAGGGATTGAACAAAATAGCGTTTTTATCGATCCCCTTGTTCAGCCCATAGGTGTTGATCAAGCGGCAGTCGGGCTTTTTTTGGAATCGCTTGAGAAGATAAAGATAAATTTGCCCGAGGCGAATACGATAGCCGGAATAAGCAATGTGTCGTTTGGCCTTCCTCAGCGCAGATTGGTGAATAGAACTCTTTTGGTTATGGCTCTTCAGAAAGGCCTGGATGCAGCCATTCTTGATCCGCTCGACAAAGAGCTCCAGGCTGCCCTTGTTTCGGCACAAGCTCTTCTAGGAAGAGATAAATCCCTGCGAAATTACCTTTCGTTCATAAGAGCCGCCAGAAAATAGCTGTATATAATCCAGAGTGATCCTTAGCCCCGAGCAAGGCCTTTCTCTATCACAGATTTCAGTTAACTGCTATAATAAATAAGGAATGTGCAAAGGAGCCTGAGGATGCGCATTGGTGTCTGTGGGATCGCTTGTGAAAAATGTCCGCGCCGGCTAGCCGGTAACTGCCCGAACGGCGATCTGGGGTGCCAGCCCAAAGAAAACAAATTCTGTAAGATCGCAACCTGTGCCTACCGGAAGGACGTGGCATTGTGTTTTGAGTGTCAGGAATTTCCCTGTGAGCTGACGAAAGAGGGTCCTATCAGCTACGGCTACTGTCAGTACATAGCAGGGAAGATTTGAGATGCTCTGGGTATTCTGTTAGATCGACTCAGTTCTAAGTATTTCCATTCGTCCCATTCCTTCTAAATCTCCTGCTTCGCTAATTCTAAATTTAGGCTTGATATACTGTATGATATACAGTATTGTATGTAACACATTATGATAGGAAGGACAGTATGAGTATAGAAGCGGAAATGAATCGGGGATTTCTTCAAATCCTGGCTCTGGTTGCTCTGGAAGAGTCTCTATACGGCTATCGGATGCTTAAGAACTTTGAAGAGATCGGCTATACAGTCGAAGAAAACACCTTGTATCCACTGTTACGAAGACTGGAACAGGCCGGACTCATCAACAGCAAATGGAGTATCAGCCAGGACCGGCCCCGCAAGTTCTATCACATTACTCCCAAGGGGCGCAAAGTCCGGGAGAAACTGCTGACTATAAGAAGGACTCAGAATATGGTCCTGGAAAAAGTTTTGGAGGCACAGAAAAATGGAAAAAAAGCTGAATGAATATCTACAGGAAATAGGCCCGTACTTACCTCTTAAAGGCCAAGAGGATATATTGAAGGAGATCAAAAGCCACATCCTGGAAAAGACGGAATTCGACTACGGTGAGATCAATCCCGAGAATTTGGAGAAGACCATTTCCCAATATGGTGCTCCCCAAAAAGTGGCGGAAAAATATTTGGAAGGGTTTCAGATTATATCCCCTGTGTTTAAAAAGCATCTTTTTATTTACAGTGCCATCCTGTTTGCTGGCCATGCTGTCTTGACGCTGCTTGCTTGGATCCTGGACAGCAGTTTTTTGGTTTTTCCATTTTTCTACATCCCCCGCCTGGAAGATTTCCAGGCGCTTTTCTATCTTCCCATGGCTTTTGTGTACGATTTTGGACTGGTGGCTCTTGTCTTGTACCTCGTGACACAAAAGAAAGCTGATCTGGCTCTTCCTTGGCCTAAGTTGTTCAAGCGGCACGGCACCGGTACCCCTCCACCTGAGCCTCGTGTCCTTCCTCTGCTGTTCCTGCTTTTAGGATTTGCTCTGGTCACGGTTTTGTTTATCAGCACCCGAACGCTGTTCTTTGTCACCATCGATTTCAAGAATCCGGAGTCCCTGCTTGATCCTACGGCCTCTCTGTTTTTTTCTTTCCTGCTTCTAGCCATGTTTGCAGTAGAGATCGGAGCTTATTTGATTCGTTTCAGACACAATTCCGAAAGTATCCTCTTGATAAAAAATGGACTCATCCTTATCCTTCTCGGCTTGGCCTGGAACTATCCCCACGAAGTCGTCCTTGCCGGCCCTGTGCCTGCACTGGTGATCGGAACGGCGAAATCCGGGCTCATCCTCTGGACGGTCTTGGCCTCTCTGGCATTTTTTAGAAGGCTGATCAGGGTGGCCAGGTCCCACCTGAGTTCGTAAGAAGGAAGCTCCTATGAATAGTAACAACCATTCTCCGGTTAAGCCCCGTTTCCGTTTTGCGATCTTTGCACTCTTCTTGCTCTGCGGTATGGGAATTTACACCCTAAGCGTCATTTTCTCTGAGCGTATCCCTAACAAGACAGAAATGATCCTGCGGCTGTTTCTCTCTGTTATTTTTCTTGTCTTAGCTTTTTATTGTAAGTGGAAGCCTTCCTTAGAAAAGGCCGCATGGGTGTTCTATGCTTTCTTTGTGGCCACGTTTGTGCTTTTTCTAAGCTGGTTTTTCAGCAGCTATCCGCGCTTATGGCTGAATCTGGGGCTGGATACAGCTGCGGGGATCGCTGCCGCTAAGTTCTTCAGCTCCCTGTTAATTGTTGTTCCCATTTTGCTTCTCACCAAACTGTCCGGATATAAATCAAGTGACGTATATTTTAAAAAAGGCAAATTGAGATCCGGCCTTATCTTTGGAGGGATCTCATTCATTGTGCTAACTGTCTTGGCGTTGCTCCAGAGTCAAGGGCAGAGTCTTGGATTGATGAAACTTTTGCCCTTGACGCCTTGGATCCTGATCTTCTGTTTCTCAAATGCCCTAAACGAGGAGCTTCTTTTCCGGGGTCTGTTCCTGAGAAAACTGCAGCCTTTGTTGGGCGGCTGGATATCAAACCTGCTGTGCGCTCTGATCTTTACCTTTGCCCATGTCCAGGTCACCTATACCCAGGATCTTCCGTTTTTCTTGGCCTCTGTGTTTATCCTCGGCCTGCTTTGGGGTTACCTCATCCAAAGGACGGATAGCCTCCTGGGTTCGGTCCTATTCCACGCCGGAGCCGATATGCTGATTATCATCCCAATTATGCTGCAATATGGCGTCGCATTCAATTAACAAGTGCACCTGTAAAAAGAGATGCTCCCCCTCTTATCTTTTAATTGACCTGGCACACCCCATGTGTTAAAAAGAGCGGTCTTATGGCTGCGAAAAACATCATCTGCCTCCGCTCGCTTTCAAACTGGGCTCTCGTTTGTTGTCTGGTGGGTTACTTTGGCCTTGTCTTCCTTCAAGGCAAAGTCATTGAGCCGGCCCCTAAAACTGAGGTAACACCTTTAAAATCCTCGGAGTCTGTTAAGCTGGATGGCCGATTGCTCGAGCCCCTTTGGCAGAGAGCCTTGCCTGTTGGAAAGTTGACCATGATCGAAC
>JAUWSR010000058.1 GCA_030609975.1 Acidobacteriota bacterium
GCGCTCATCGCTGCCTGAGAGTTAGGAGCGGAGAAAGCGGATCTGATCCAGTATTCGACCTCAGGCGATGTGACCGGCGACTTCACTTAATTGGTAGGGTATGCCGGGATCCGCATTTCTTAGTCTTTTTATCAATCCTACTATATCCTGATATGCCGAGGCCTTTTCTCGACCAACCTGAACTATTCACGAGTTGAGATTGCTGTAGATGCGAGGCGACCTCCCTCCCACCCTTGTGTTAAGGAGAAATTGTCCAAAGCCTATTGCGAATCTTTTGCAACGACCTCCCACCCACCCTTGTATTTCGGTAAGCTCGCCTGAAAGGCAAAAAATGTCGATTATTAATAGAAAATACATTGAAAACGGAAATGTTAAAGTAAATTTCTGGAAGAATATTGTAAATGATTGACATTGCTTCTGTTGAATCAAGTATCGACATTGGGATAGCTCAGGCTAATAAGAGTCCTGGGGCAAGTTGACTTGTTTTCAGGTTTAATGCTATAAATCTGGTGGAGTTTTTTAGGTGAACAAGGCGATTTTACGGGAAAAAGATGAACAGGTTCTCTATCTCATCGTGGAGGACTATCTGAAACATGGGAAACCGGTTGGTTCCAGACAGATCGCCCAAAAAAGTGATTTTAAGGTCTCTCCTGCAACGGTGAGGAACATCATGGCCAAGTTGGTAATAAACGATTTTTTGTACCAACCCCACACCTCTGCAGGCCGGGTCCCTACAGACCGGGGATTGCGTTTCTATGTTAATTATCTTTTCGAAGAGGCTTCGCTGGGGCGCAGAAGCCTGGAGATCCCCTCAAGAGAATGGGGAATATCCACAGATGATTTCGATAAGCTCTTCAGCGCAACCTCGAAGCTCCTTTCTGACTCCTCTGATAATATGGGATTTGTTATATCGCCCCGTATATCCCACCTAGACTTCAAGCATCTGAGGCTGATCAAGGTTTCTGAAGAAAAAGTGATGATCCTGCTGGTGACCACTTCAAGCTTGGTCTTGAACCAGGTCGTCGAAACACGCCACTATTTTACACAGACCGAATTGGATCGTGCTTCGAGCTATGTCAACCAAAATTTTGGTGGGAAAAGTTTGCATTACGTCCGCGATTACCTCATAAAAGAGATTCCGCAGTACCGGCTTAAAATGGAAGACACCATGGCTAAACTGACCAAGCTGCTCCGGGCATATTTCAGCCAGGATGAGGACGACAATCAGATCTTTTTGCAGGGAGCTTCGAAACTTTTGGAAAAATCTGACTTCTTTGATATGAAAGGTCTCAATACGCTTTTCAGGCGCTTTGAAGAAAAAACCAAACTGGCGAAACTCCTTTCAGATGTAATCAGTCTGGACCGGGTCAAGGTGCTCATCGGATCTGAGCTGGATATCCCGGATATCTCCAACTGCAGTTTGATCCTTTCCCACTATGGTTATGATCACCAGGTTCTGGGTTCTTTAGGGATCATTGGTCCCAAGCGAATCCCCTATAAAAAGATCATCCCACTGGTAGATTCTATCGCCAAACACCTCAGCCATACAATCAGCTATAGATAGGAGAAAAAATGGTAAAAAAGATCGAGACCGAAGATGACATTGATGTTAAGCAAGATACCGAAATTGAAATAGAATTTATTGGAGAGAGCTCCAAGGAATCCCTGTCAAAATAAGCCCCAAGTCAGAGAACCCATAGTGATAAAGCGGCAAAAGCCAAGCTCAAAAAGAAAGATGAGGAGCTGCTGGCCCTACAAGAGGATGTCAATAAACTGAAAGAGGAATACCTTCGTATCGCAGCTGAAAAGGACAATCTCCGCAAACGTCTAGAACGGGAGAAGAACGATTATTATCAATTCGCCTTGAGCGATACGCTCAAAGAATTCTTGGTCATCCTGGATAATTTTGAGAGAGCTCTGAGCCACGAACAAAAAGATGACTGTCAAAGCCTGCGTGAAGGTGTCGAACTCATTTACAAGCAATTATTAGATGTGCTGAAGCGGCAGGGAGTCGAGCCCATTGAAATAGAAGATGAAAAATTCGATCCTCGAATACAACAGGCGTTTATCACCGAGGAATCCAGTGAGATCTCTGAGCCGACTGTGAGCGAGGAACTTCAGAAAGGGTATCGTCTCCACGACCGGCTTCTGCGCCCCTCTATGGTCAAGGTGTTAATGCCTAAAAAAGAAGGGGAAATATGAACCATGTTATAGGTATCGATCTGGGCACGACCTACTCTTGTATCGCGTATTTAGAGGGAAACGAGCCGCGAGTCATTCCTAACCTCGAGGGGCTTCCCACCACTCCTTCCGTGGTCAGCTTTACACAGACTGGGGAAAAGCTGGTCGGTAATCTCGCTCTCCGACAGGCGGTCACGAATCCGGAGAATACCGTCACGGCTGTCAAGCGATTGATGGGAAAAAAATACAGCTCCGATGAAGTTCAGGCGATCGAAAGAAAATCCCCGTATACCTTGGGGCAAGCCGAGAACGGAGACGTGATTGTAGAGATCGACGGGCAAAAGATCAGTCCCCAGGAGATCTCTGCGATGATCCTGGCCTACCTGAAAAAATGTGCCGAAGCTTATTTCGGGGAAGAATTGATTGACGCTGTTATCACCGTTCCCGCTCATTTTGATGATCATCAGCGTCAGGCCACCAAAGATGCAGCTAAGATTGCAGGCTTAGAGGTCGTCCGTGTTATCAATGAACCCACTTCAGCAAGTTTAGCCTATGGTTTGGATCAAAAAAAGAATCAGGTTATCGCAGTTTATGACTTGGGTGGAGGTACTTTTGACATCACGCTTATGGAGATCAGCGACGGTATCTTCAATGTTCTGGCCACTACGGGAAATACTTTTTTAGGTGGAGAGGATTTTGACAAACTGATTTCGGATTGGCTGATCAGTGATTTTAACAAAAAAAACGAGGTCGATCTTTCTGAGGATAAGCTAGCTCTGCAGAGGATAAAGGAAGCTGCAGAGAAAGCCAAACGGGAGCTTTCTTTCACGACAGAATCCGAGATCAATCTACCGTTTATATTTTCAGATAAATCCGGTTCCAAGCACATCAAAAAAACTCTGTCCCGTGGTCAATTGGAAGAACTGACCAAGGATCTCATCGCCAAGACATTTCCATTTATCGACCAGGCTCTTACCGATGCCGGACTTGAGCCTAAGGGCATCGACGAGGTTATTCTGGTCGGTGGCCAGACACGCATGCCGCTTATCAAGAAAACGATCACAGATTTTTTTAAAAAGGATCCGACCGAACACATCAATCCGGATGAGATCGTGGCCATGGGGGCATCCATCCAATCCGCTATCCTGCAGGGCAAGATGACGGATCTGGTGGTCCTGCTGGATGTCACGCCTCTGTCGCTCGGGATTGAGACGGAGAATGGGATTTTTACCAATATTATCGAAAAAAACACCACCATCCCCTGCAAGAAAACCATGGCATTTACAACAGTAGAGAACAACCAACGTCGTGTAAGGGTTCATGTCCTCCAAGGTGAAGGGGATATCGCCAAAGATAACATTTCGCTGGCCGTATTCGATCTCGTGGGAATCGCTTTAGCACCCGCTGGAGTGCCTCAGATCGATGTGACATTTGAGATCGATGCGGATGGTTTAGCTAAAGTATCTGCCAAGGATGTGACCACCGGACGCACGCAGAAGATTGAAGTCAAGCCGTCATCTGGACTTTCTCCAGAGGAAGTCAATAAGATCATTAAACGGACACAGGTTGACGATGACGAAAACAAAGAGGTCGTTGAGGATGAACAAACGTGATTGTTATGAGGTGCTGGGAGTGCCTCAAAATGCCCCGCCCGAAGATATCAAGAGGGCGTATCGTAAGCTTGCCCTAAAATACCATCCGGATCGCAATCCTGGTGATGATGAAGCAGAGGAGAACTTTAAAGAAGCAGCCGAAGCCTACAGCATTTTGATCGACCCCCAAAAACGTTCGCTCTATGACCAGTATGGCCACCAAGGTTTGCGTGGAGAGGGCTTCAGCGGTTTTAATTCTACTGTTTTCTCGGATTTTGAAGATATTTTAGGTGATTTTTTTAATTTTGGTTTTGGGGATATCTTTGGGAATCGTTCACGAAGAAGATCTGATTACCCCAATCGGGGAAGGGATCTGGTGTTGGAATTGGATATTTCCTTGGAGGAAGCGGCTTTTGGAGTGGAAAAGGAATTGAAGCTCAACCGGGCCGAGCACTGTTCTGTGTGCGAGGGCGCCAAAATGAAGCCGGGAACTTCAAAATCCCAGTGCTCGCAGTGCCAAGGGAAGGGACAGGTCCGATACCAACAGGGATTTTTCGCCATAGCGCGTACCTGCTCCCGCTGCGGCGGTTCTGGAGAAATTATCACGACACCCTGTGAAAACTGTCGAGGCAGCGGAAAAACCAAGATCAAAAAATCTCTGAAAATCAATGTTCCACCTGGAGTTGATAATGGCATGAAGCTCCGAGTGGAGGGAGAAGGAGAAGCCGGAGACAAAGAGGCCGCTCGCGGTGATCTGTATGTTGTTATGAGCGTCCGGAAGCATAAGTACTTTGAAAGAGAAAATGAGAACCTTTTTTGTCAGGTGAACATATCCTTTCCCAAGGCAGCAATAGGTACTCAGGTGGAGATACCCACCTTAGAAGGTACGGAGATTTTGAATATCCCATCCGGAATCCAACCCGGTGAAGTTTTGCGTATGAAGGGAAAAGGCATTAAAAATGTGAACAATCATCGCAAAGGGGATTTGTACGTGAAGGTGGATGTGGCTACACCAAAAAACTTGAGTAAAGAACAACAGAATCTGCTCAGGAAATTTGCGGAATCTCGGGGGGAGTTTCTGGATCGAGTAGAAAAGAATATCATCAGCAAAGTCAAAAACATTTTTCACTGAGATTTGAGAGAAGATTGACCTCTAACCACTTTTTTGTGGACAAATCGGACATCCGACTTCCCCAAGCGATATTAAAAGGTGAAGAGCACCACCATCTCTCCCGTGTTGCCCGCGTCCGTCACGGGCATATTGTTTGGCTTTTTGATAGGGAAGGCGCCAGTTACCGGGCACGTGTTGAAAAAATCGAAGCGAATCAGACACAACTTATTGTTTTGGAACGATCGCAGCGTGGACGGTCATCAATTCCTGAACTGCACCTGCCTGTAACTTTGAAAAACTGGTTAGAGCAGCCTCAAGATGTCTACAAATTGGTTTTATGGGAAGATGGAGATCGATATCTCAAGGACGTTATTCTAAGCGAGCTTTCGGATATCTCTTTCAGGGGACCCACAACCGCTTCCGTAGTCATATTGGTAGGCTCTGAAGGCGGCTGGACAAAGGGGGAGCAAAAAGATATATTGGAGCATGGCTATAAGGCTGTTGCTCTGGGTGACAACATCCTGCGCGCAGAGACCGCGGCCATCATCAGTCTCGCTATAATTTCATATTTCTGGAACACATGATATGTTTCTAGCCGGTCAGAAAGTCGGAAAATATCAGATCGTACGCTCCCTGGGCAGTGGCGGCTTTGGTGCAGTTTTCTTGGCCAAGGATACTTGGCTCAACACGCAGGTCGCCTTGAAAGTCCCGCATAAACAGTCGGTGGAGTTATTCAAATTGTTGAAGGAGCCCCGGCTGCAAGCTGCGCTCAATCATCCCAATATCGTCCGCATGATCGCAGCTGAAAAAGAGAATAAGATCTTTTTTATGGTCATGGAGTATATCCGGGGAAAAACGTTGGAGAGGATCCTGGATGAACAAAAGACCTTGGATTGGGTGAAGTCGTCGGATATTATCCTGCAGATCGCCTCAGCTGCAGCTCATGCCCACACCAACAAGATCGTGCATCGAGATCTGCGTCCCTCTAATATCATCATAACGGAAAAAGAAGAACAGGTTAAGATCACCGATTTTGGCACCTCTGTCTGGCTGAACAAGGTGCCTTATGCCTCCACCCGGATAGGATCACCGCCCTACATGGCGCCTGAGCAGTTCATGGGCAAAGCCACTTTTAAATCCGATATTTATTCCATCGGATGTATTTATTATGAACTGCTCATAGGACGTCCTCCCATTTTCGACCCGGATCCTTTTAAAATCCTGGAAAAGGCAAAATTGGGAAAAATCACGCCTCCGCGATTGAAAAACGCGCGAATCCCCAAAGATATTGATAAAATCATTATGCGCTGTCTTTCGCCTAAAGGGGAAGATAGGTATGACAACCCGGCCGAGATCACCAGGGCTATATCACAATTTAAAGGGAAAGATGCGTCGAAATCAGAACTGGACGATATCCGCCGGCGCATTAAGGCCCGGGAACGTGAAAGGCGCATGATCTGCTGGAATTGCCGCCGCCCCCTGCCGTTAAAGGCAGAGAACTGCCCTCATTGTGGCGAAAAACACGATTAAACATTAACAAAGGAGTATGTATGAGCCCTTTTAATGAGAATTTTAAGGTTTGGAGAAATGGGAAATTCATTCCTTGGGGAGAGGCCAACCTCCATATCGCTTCCCATGTGGTCCATTACGGAAGTTCGATATTTGAGGGCTTCCGAGCCTATGGGACCACTAAGGGGACTGCAATATTTCGAATGCAGGCTCATATAAAGAGGCTCTACAATTCCTGTAAGATCTACCGCATGGAGATTCCTTATAGCCAGGAACAATTTAACCAAGCTGTGATCGATACTGTAGAGATCAACAGTTTGAACGAGTGTTATGTACGGCCGATCGTCTTCCGTGGCTATGGAACCTTAGGGGTCGATCCTTTTCCAAATCCTGTCGAATGTGCCATCTTGGTCTGGGAATGGGGAAAGTATCTGGGAGAAGACGCCCTGGTTAATGGTGTAGATGTACGGATCTCGTCCTGGAACCGCATGGCCCCAAATACCTTTCCGGCGTTGGCCAAAGCAGGTGCCAACTATATGAATTCTCAGTTGATCAAGATGGAGGCAAAACTCGAAGGCTATAAAGAGGGCATTGCCTTGAACGTGGATGGCTATGTATGTGAGGGCAGCGGAGAAAATGTTTTCGTGGTGCAGGATGGCGTCATTTACACGCCCCCGCTCTCCTCGATGATTTTGCCTGGGATTACACGTGATTGTGTAATGAAGCTGGCAAATGAAAACGACTTCCCTGTGATCGAACGAGTCATTCCTAGAGAGATGCTGTACATCGCCGATGAAGTTTTCTTCTCCGGTTCTGCGGCTGAGATCACGCCCGTGCGGTCCATCGATAAAATCGAGGTCAACAAGGGGAAGCGGGGAGCCATTACGCAAAAGCTCCAAGATGATTTTTTTGCATACATCAGAGGAGAAAGAGCCGATACCTATAACTGGTTGACCTATCTTTATAGCCTTAATAATTCATAAAAAATGTCGATATAGACTAAAAAGCACATAAGATCAAAATTTTACAGAATCTCAACTCGTGAATTATCCAGGATAAATAAGCCTGCAATAAAAAAGAAAAAAATATGACTCTGGCCCGACTAAATTTCACCAGAGACATGTGATCTTAGATCCTGCGTTAACTGCGGGAGAAGATTGCATCGTGATGCCGCTTTCGTTAAAATAAAGAAAAAAAAGCGGTTGCTGGAAAATTGAGATGATGAATTGAACACATAGGAGGAAAACATGGATATCGATGAACTCTTAAAAATCTCCATTGAGGCGGATGCCTCCGACCTGCATGTGAAAGCGGGCAACTACCCTATCATCCGGGTTCATGGAAAGCTGCACGCGCTTACCAGTTTCCCTCGCTTGACCATCGAGAACACCAGAGAGCTGGCGCATCAGATCACCAATGATTATCAGAAAGAAGTCCTCAAAACGGATCTCGACTTGGACCTCGCTTACAGCTTGGCGGGTTTCGGACGTTTTAGAGGGAGTATCTACCAGCAAAGGGGGAGCCTGGCGATCGTGCTTCGGATTATTCCCTTGGAAGTGAAGAACATTGCAGAGCTCTTCCTTCCTAAAGTCCTCGAAAAAATTGCTTTCGAGCAGAGAGGTCTAGTCCTGGTAACTGGGACAACGGGATCAGGCAAGACTACAAGTTTAGCGGCTATGATCGACCACATCAACGAACATCGGACAGAAAATATCATCACCATCGAAGACCCTATCGAATATCTGCATCGGGACAAAAAGAGCACCATCAGCCAACGGGAAGTGGGCTTGGATGTAACCACGTTTTCTAGGGGTTTGAGAGCTTCTCTCCGTGAGGACCCGGATATCATACTGGTAGGGGAAATGCGAGATGTGGATACCATCGAGACAGCCCTGTTGGCTGCAGAGACCGGACATCTGGTATTGAGCACCCTTCATACCATAGATGCTCCCGAGACCATAAACCGGATCATCTCGGTATTCGCACCCCATCATCAGCGGCAGGTCCGCCTCCAATTGGCGAGTATTCTGAAGTCTGTTATATCTATGCGCTTGATCCCCCGCAAGGATGGAAACGGCCGTGTGCCAGCAGTGGAAGTCATGATCAATACCCCTTATATCTCGGAATGTATCCATGACCGTGACAAAACTGTCTTGATACGGGATGCCATCGCTTCCGGTGTCTCCCAATATGGTATGCAGACGTTTGACCAGTCCATCTACAGGCTCTATAAAGATGGTTATATTTCCTACGAACAGGGCTTACGTTACTCCTCGAGTCCCGACAATTTTAAGTTGCGGGTCATGGGGATCCGCTCGACCTTGGATGTGGCTTTAGAGGACATGGAAAAGGAAATGAGCAAGATCGAACGTGAAGAAGAACAGCAAGAAGCCAAAGCTAAAGAGAGAGAAGATGAGGGAAAAAAATAGGAGATGAAGACCCCGGAAATACGCGAGACCTTTCTCGACTACTTTGAATCGAAAAATCACAAGATCATTAAAAGCTCATCTTTGCTTCCCCAGGATGATCCCACGCTGCTGTTCACCAATGCCGGGATGAATCAGTTTAAAAATGTGTTTCTAGGGCTGGAAAAGCGAAGTTATAAGCGAGCTGCCTCTGTTCAAAAGTGCATGCGCGTGAGCGGTAAGCACAACGATTTAGAAACGGTCGGGAAGACTAACAAACATCACACCTTTTTTGAGATGCTGGGCAATTTTTCTTTTGGAGATTATTTTAAGCAGGATGCGATCTATTTTGCCTGGGAACTCATGACGGAAATCTATAGGCTTCCTGAGGAAAAACTCTATGCTACCGTCTATCAAGAGGATGATGAGGCTTATGACATCTGGGAAAAAAACATCGGCCTGCCTGAAAACAGGATCTTCCGTATGGGCAAAGCGGATAACTACTGGAGCATGGGGGAGACCGGCCCCTGTGGCCCTTGCTCCGAGCTCCATATCGATCTAGGGCCGGAATTTGAGCCAGGAGAACCGGAGAAGCTGATCCAAAGCGGGAGCGATCGTTTCGTAGAATTGTGGAATCTGGTATTCATGCAGTTCAATCAAAGCCAAGATGGCCAAAAAGAGCCGCTGCCATCGCCTTCGGTGGATACGGGGATGGGGCTGGAACGTATGGCTGCCGTGCTGCAGAACAAGCTCAGCAATTTCGAAACGGATGTGTTTAAGCCCATTACAGATGCTGTCGGATCCCTGATTGGACAGGAGTTCCCCACTTCAGAGGCAGCCGATGTTCCGGTTCGGATCATCGCCGACCATATCCGTGCAGTCTCATTTTTAATCGGTGACGGCATCATGCCTGCCAATGAAGGGCGAGGCTATGTCTTGCGCCGTTTGCTGCGCCGCGCCTTTCGCGCCGGAAACACCCTCGGATTGGAAGAGCCTTTTCTCTATACCTTGGTTGGTGTTGTCTGTGATATTATGAAAGATGCCTATCCGGAACTGCTGGCATCTGCTAGTTACATTTCCAACCTTTGCCTTTCTGAAGAAAAGAGGTTTGCCTTGACCCTCACCTCGGGGTTGAAAGTTTTCAACCAGTATGTAGAAGAGACCAGAGCGCAGCAAAAGACGCAAATTTCAGGGAAAAACGTCTTCAAACTCTATGACACCTTCGGTTTTCCCCTTGACCTTTCACGTGAATTAGCCGAAGAGGCACACATGACAGTGGATGAGCCGGGTTTTGTCCGGGAATTGGATCAACAGAAAGAACGAGCCCGCATGTCCTGGAAGGGTGAAGACAAACAGAGAGAGATGCAGGCCTATGAACCTCTCAAACATCTTGAGGTGCAGTTCGTAGGTTATGACAAGGAAAGGCTGTCGGATGCAACTGTGATCGCTTTGATGAAAGACGCCGGCCAAGTAAAGGCTCTGAAGGAAGGGGAAACGGGAGAGGTCTTTCTAAAAGAAACCCCATTTTATGCGGAAGCCGGCGGCCAGATCGGAGATTCAGGGATCATAAAGAATCCACATTTTTCCGCATTGGTTGAAACCACCTATTATCCCATTCCGGATATCATTTCCCATCGTGTGAAAGTACTGTCCGGAGTTATTGAGTCGGGATCTGTGGTGGAAGCCGTTGTGGATGCTTCTCAACGACGAGCCATCCGAAAAAACCACACGGCTACGCATCTTCTGCATGCGGCCCTACGGCAGATCCTGGGCGACCATGTCAAGCAGGCCGGTTCTTTGGTCTCTGCTTTCCGTCTTCGCTTTGATTTCACGCACTTTTCCGCCTTGAGCCAGGATGAACTCGATAGACTTGAAGGCTTGGTTAATGCAAAGATCCAGGATTCTATCCCGGTAAATACCAAGGTTACTTCTATGGAAGAGGGAGTCGCTGAGGGAGCTGTCGCTATCTTTGAGGAAAAATACAAAGAGCAGGTTCGGGTGGTGAGCATCGGTGAGTTCAGCAAGGAATTGTGCGGGGGCGTGCATGTCTTAAATACGGGAGAACTCGGTCTTTTTAAATTCATATCCGAAGGAAGCGTAGCTGCCGGAATGAGGCGGCTGGAGGCGGTTACCGGGCAGGCAGCTTTGAAATACGTTCAAGAAAATGCAGAGCTGCTAGATGAAATCCAAGAAACCCTGAATACGACCCGGGGTGAGATTTTATCTCTTTTGGATAAGCTGAAAATAGGCCTTAAAAACAGTGAGAAAGAGGTGAAAATACTCCGACAGCGACTGGCTAATCAGGACTTCAAAGAGAAGGAAGAGAAGGTCGCAAAAGTGGGAGAAGTTTCGGTGATCGTAAAACAGGTTTCTGATTTGGGAATTTCGGAACTTCGCAGCTTGGCGGACTCCATGAAGCAAAAACTTGGCTCTGGGATTGTAATTCTGGGTGCAGTGAACCAAGATAAAGTTTTGTTGGTTGCCGCAGTCAGTAAGGATCTCACCGATCGATTGCCGGCTCAAGAGTTGATAAAACGATTGGCTCCCCTTGTCGGAGGCGGGGGAGGGGGTCGTCCTGATTTTGCTCAAGCCGGAGGTAACCAGCCGGAGCATCTGACACAAGCTTTGCAGGAGAGTCTGAATATCATCACGGAGATGAAGGATGGAGAGAGTTAAATCACCCCAAAAGAGGATTGATTTTGGGATGAGCATTTGGCATTATAGAAAAAAGGGCCGCCCATGAGAGCAAAATTATTTATACGATGTTGTTTTGTCTTGTGTATGCTCTTACTGTGGGTATCCGAAGCAAAATCCAGCCCGGAGCTCAAAGCACAATATGATGGGATTGTGCAGACCATGGCTCGCAGATATAAAATCCCGGCCACCCTTATCCATTCAATCATTCGGGCGGAATCTGCCTATGACAGCCGGGCTGTATCACACAAAGGCGCATTGGGTCTTATGCAGTTGATGCCTGCGACTGCCAAGGCCTATGGTGTCAGAGATGCATTCGATCCTGCGCAGAATATCGAAGGCGGAGTCCGCTACCTCCGGGATCTGATAAAACTCTATGATAAAAATACCAAGCTTGTCCTGGCTGCCTATAATGCCGGACAGGAGGCGGTTAAAAAATATGGAGGGATCCCTCCTTACCGCGAGACGTTGAACTATATCAAAAGAGTGCAGTCGTCCTACTCCAAGAATATCATAACCAGCGGAACCGAGATCTATAAATACACCGATGAGCATGGCCGAACGGTTCTCACTAACAATTATTATCTTTACAAGCGTTATAAAGATCAGGAAAAAAAGTAGTAATGAAGATGTTTCTTTAGGTAAGGTAGGATTTGACCAGTAAGGTCCTGGGGATGATCTCGAAAGTGGCGGGAACCTTGCCTAGTTGTTCACCGTCGACTTCGATCAGAACGTCTTGTTCTTCATTTACAGAGGGATAGACTTCGATCTTTTTCCCTCTGATCAGAGCAATTTTTGGATGGCTGAGGTGGGTTCCCCGGTATATCCGGAGCACATTGAGGCAGAAATCCCACATCTTCATCCCTTTGACCAGAACGAGGTCAAAAAGTCCGTCATCCAGTTGGGCCTCGGGAGCGATCTTCATGCCTCTGCCGAAAATTTTTCCATTGGAAACCGCTCCCATCATATACTCATCCTCGGGAAGCTCTTGGCCGTCTACCTTGATGTGCAGTTTTTTGTTGCGATAGCTGGCTAAGGTGGATAGTGTGCTCTTCAGGTAGGAGCTCTTCTTTCTTTTCATGAGGTTGTCGTTCATGTGTCGGACGACTTCTCCCCCAATCCCAAAATCGGTGATATTTAAAAAATAACGTTCACATTCTTTCCCGGATGCCGTTTGGAAGCGCACGTGTCCTGTATCGATAATATTCGAGGGAGCTTCGCTTATGGTTTGAATGGCCTTATGAAAACCCTGCGGGAGGTTGAGACTGCGGCTGAAATCCGAGCCTGTTCCAGAGGGCACGACACCCAGCACGGTTTCTGGATTGATGATGCTTTGTTGGTCGAAAAAGCCATTGGCGATTTCATTCATGGTTCCGTCACCGCCGACACCCACGATAAGTTCCGCTCCGTCTTTAATGGCTGAGCGTGATATCTCGGTCGCATGACACGGCATTTCGGTGAATTCATAGCGAAACTCTTTGAAAAAGGCCGTAAAAACTTCCTTGATGTGTTCCCACCTCTTACCGGTGCGTCCTTTATCGGATTCAGGATTGATGATTATCTGGGGTCTCATTCGTGAATTTATCTTTAGGAACATCGATGACTCCTTGTGATTTTCCGGAGGAAAAACGCCTTGCGAACAGCGACATTCCAATGATGCCGCCCAAAGCCCCCATGATCGAAAAAACGACCACATTGATAACAAGCCCCAAGAGTATAAAAGGAATACTGGTTTCGAAATCTCCCTCAAACCAGCCTTCCCAACCTTCCGGCATTTCACCCATATATTCCGAGAGGCGTTCGAACATACTCTGGAAAAATGCATTATTGATCGGAGCCAGGGGTATGCTGATAAGAAAATCGACAACAGCACCAATAATACCTGCAAATACTCCTGCGATGGCTCCGTCTCCGACACTCAAAACGATTGGGGAATCCTTGGTGAGAAAGTACGCGGCCAGCATTCCGCCACCGATGATCCAGAGGCAGCATAAACAATTGATGAAAGGAATGGCAGTCAATATGCCGGCGAAGGCACCTCCTATAAGGGCTGGAACGAACATGCCGGGTCTTGCTTCATTCATACCTTATCCTCCATCCTGGATTTTTCTATTCTATGGTGATTCTTTACAAAATATCAAGAGAAAAGTAAGCATCCTCATTTCCGTGATGATACTAGAATTTGGGGATGCTTCCAAGAGAAAAAACTTTGATGCAGATCCAAATCCGAATTGGGAACAGGAGGTTAGTCATTTTGCTTTTTTTGTTTTTACCAGAGCGTCAGCAATACCCGGGATGAAATAGAATGGCAGGATGCTTCCCCATGCGATTCCCAAAATCAACCGGAGCCAGGCCGGAGAGGACCAGAGAGTGAGAATATTGCCGAGTGTGTCGGTCACAATGGGGAAAGATATCCAGAATAAGACCTTTAGCCTGGGTATGGCGAGAGATTTGAATCCTCTTATCCCAGGATAAAAGAGAGCACCTCCCAAAAATCCAAAATAGATGCCTAAACATCTAGCACAAACCGCCAAGGGATATCCCCAAAGATGAAAACAGCGGCAGGCGTTTTGGTGGCAAGTCGTCGAAAACATCAGATAGATCCAACTGCTGAAGGGGGACGATTCGGACTCAAGATAAGGCGCTGAAAATATCAAACTCAGCCACAGACAGCTGCCTATGACCGTAAACTCAAAAACCCTGAAAATCTTTTTAGGCATATCTGCGATCCCTGCGCATGTCGTTTGTTTGGGGAGTCATCCTTACACAGCCCGTCCAAAATGTTCAGGATACGGGAGAATTATTTGACAGGACCTGAGCAGAGAGTGTACATTTGAGCAAAGGACATTTATAAC
>JAUWSR010000302.1 GCA_030609975.1 Acidobacteriota bacterium
ACCATGGAGTATGTCCAGGGAGAGGATCTGAAAAGCCTGATCAAAAGAGCCGGCAAGCTTTCCCTCGAAAAGGCTGTTTTGTTTGCCAGACAAATGGGCGAGGGCCTGGCGGAAGCCCATAAACTGGGCGTTGTGCATCGGGATCTGAAGCCTCAGAATATCATGGTCGACCGGGAGGGAAACACACACATCATGGATTTTGGGATCGCCCGTTTGGTCAGTGCTTCAGAGCTGACCGAAGCAGGGGTAGTGATCGGAACTCCGCATTACATGTCCCCCGAACAGACGATGGGGGAAGCCGTGGATCAGCGCGCGGACATTTACGCTCTTGGGGTGATCTTGTTCGAAATGGTCACAGGTCAGGCACCGTTCCAGGGGGACAGCGCTCTGAGCATTGCTGTAAAGCACAAGACAGAAATCCCTCGGGATCCTCAGGAGTTCAACGCACAGGTGCCGGAATTCCTCAGCCGCCTCATTCTTAAATGCCTACAGAAAGACAGGGAGCAGCGCTACCAAAACGCACAGGAACTGCTGGCGGATTTGACAGATCGGAAGGTTTCTGCTGAAGAAAGAAGCACCGATGTTAGTAAAACCGGAATCCAGGGAAGTGACGAGCCGAAAAGCCCGAAGTCTATCGCCGTCCTGCCCTTTAAAGACATGAGTCCCCAACGGGATCAGGCCTATTTCTGTGAGGGATTGGCCGAAGAGCTCATAAACACACTAACTCAGGTCAAAGGATTAAAAGTCGCTGCCCGTACCTCATCGTTCTCTTTCAAGGATAAGGAAACCGATATACGTGAGATCGGTGCTGCCCTGAATGTGGGCTCAGTCCTGGAAGGAAGTGTCCAGAAAGCAGGGCACCGCCTGCGCATTACCGCACAGCTCATCTCAATTTCCGATGGATACCATCTCTGGTCAGAACGTTTTGACCGGACCACGGATGACATTTTTGCCATCCAGGACGAGATATCCTTAACGGTCGTAGAAAAACTCAAGGTGGAGCTGTTAGAGGAGGAAAAGGCCAAGGTTACCAAGCGCCACACTCAGGATAAAGATGCTTATAATCTCTATTTGAAGGGACAGCATTATTGGTACCGGCGTTATAAGGGAGACATGATCCGCGCCGTGGGTCTCTATCAGAAAGCCATCGATAAAGATCCCAATTATGCCCTTCCCTATGTGGGCATTGCCGATGTTTTTAACATCATGGGGCAGTGGGCATTCATCCATCCCAAGGAAGCGTATAGCCGTTCCAAGGCCATGCTCCAGAAGGCCATGGAGATCGACAGTGAATTAAGCGAGCTCTACTCTTCTCTCGGTTTCATGACCGGAGGCTATGAGTGGGATTTAGTAAAAGCGGATAAATATTTTCAACGCAGTATCGAACTCAATCCCAATAACACCTTTGCGCACGGCTGGCGCGGCGAGATGTTGGCTACTACAGAGCGCTATGATGAGGCTTTGGCTGCAATTGAAGCCGCTGTCGAGTCCGATCCATTGTTTGGCCTGATCTATTCTCTCTCAGGTATTGTCCTGGCCCTTTCCGGTCAGGCAGAAGCCGGCCGGGAGCAGATCCAAAAATCTATCGCTATGGATCCTGACAATCCCATGCCTTACCTGTTTTTGGGAATGATCTGTTTGGCAAAACCTGCGGATCCAGAAAAAGCAGTGGAATATCTCGAAAAGGCTGTTGACTTCGGCCTCCACTTTGCCTATGGCCACCTGGGAGCAGCCTACGCGTTACAGGGAAGAAGCGATAAGGCACAACAGATCCTAGAAAAACTCGATCAGATAGAAAAGGAAAACTTCATACCTCCCCTAAAAAGATCCTTGTTACTCTTAAAGCCTGAGTTGAAGCATTTTCGCTTCATGAAGAAAAAGTATGTCGCTCCTTTGCTAAGGGCAATCATTTACATGGCGCTGGACAAACAAGAGGAGGCTTTTGAGTATTTAGAAAAGTCGGGTGAGGTCCGTGATTATTTTTTCCCTTCCATTGTTATTACCACAGGCCTTCTGGATGCTCCAGGGATAGAAGAACTCAAAAATCTCCCCAGATTCAAGGCTCTCAAAAAGAAAATCAGGATAGAATAGGGGGACACCCATATGTCGGACAAATCTATCATTGTCATCGGAGCCGGTATTGCGGGGTTATCCGCCGGCTGCTATGGACGGATGAACGGCTACCAGGTTCAGATCTTTGAGCAGGATACTCTTCCCGGCGGGCTGTGCACGTCGTGGGAGCGAAACGGATATACCATCAATGGCGGTCTGGGCTTTTTAGGCGGCTCTGGGCCCCTCGTAAAGATGCATCTAATCTGGAGAGAGCTGGGTGTGGTTCCCAAGATCCGGATGATCGACTATGAGTACTTCGTGATCGTGGAAGGGGACGAGGGGAAGAGATTCCTGCTCTACACCGACGTGGATCGTCTGGAGCGGCACATGAAGGAGCTGGCTCCTGAAGATGAGAAGGTCATCGACGAATTCATAAGCGCTGTTCGTGTTTTTACGAGATATCATCTTCCCTTTGAAAAAGCCCAGGAGCTTTACACACCCTGGGATACTCTCAAACTGCTGTGCTCTCATTTTTCCTTGATCCGAGCCCTGGGAAAGTGGAAAAAGATCTCCATCAAGGAGTTTGCCCAACGCTTCACCAATCCTTTTCTGCGTGAGGCGTTCATTCAGCTCAGAGCCCTCTTCTCCGAGGACCTGCCCATGGTGATGCTCCTCATGTTTTTTGCCTGGAGCCATCTGAAGTCTGCCGGCTATCCCGAGGGAGGCGCGCTTCGATTCGCTCAAGCCATTGAGGACAGGTTCATCGGACTGGGCGGGAAAATCGAGTACAGAGCTCGAGTCGACAAGATCCTGGTTGAAAATCACAGGGCGGTGGGTGTTCGCCTTGATGACGGCCAAGAGCACCGCTGTGATTTTGTGATCTCCGCCGCAGACGGCCGCACCACCATCTTCGATATGCTCGCGGGGAAGTACCTGAATAACAAGATCCGGGGATTGTACGACACACTTCCCCTGGCTCCTCCGGTACTGCTCGTAGCCTTGGGCATCTCGCGGGAGTTTTTGGACATTCCTCACTGCGGGGTCGGTATCATCTATCCTCTAAAAGAACCGGTGACCATGGGAGGGATCGAGATGAAGTCCCTGCGGCCCATGGTGTACAATTTTGATCCAACCTTGGCACCGGCAGGAAAGACCTTTTTGCGCGTGGTTTTCCCTGCGAATTATACCTACTGGGAGAGATTTAAGGAGAATCCCGATGCATATCGCGCTGAGAAAGATAAAGTAGCGGAGACGGTTATAGAGCTGCTGGAGCAGCGTTTCCCCGGGATTTCCTCTCATGTCGAGATGCGCGACGTCGCCACTCCCCTCACTTTCGAGCGTTACACCAGCAATCGGGAAGGAACCATCATCGGGTGGGATGTCACCACTCGAACCGCCTTCAAACGCATCCCCAAGACTTTACCAGGTCTGCGGAATTTCTGGATGGCCGGCCAATGGGTGGAATTGGGCGGAGGCATCCCCATGGTCGCTCTTTCCGGCCGCAATGTCATCCAGCTCATCGCCAAAGCGGATTCTTAGATCGCTTCTTTCGCCCCTAAAATGTACGTTCTAAGGCCAAAAAAGTGGCCTTTTAAGCATTTAACTTATTTATTTTCAACATAATTCCATGGTCCGTCCCCAAAATGCGCGCCAAAATGCGTAGGCATCATGATCAGGACTTTAAAGTTATCATTTCAACTTTATTGTTTCAATAGAATGATGCCCGATATTGATTTTCACTTTGTTGTTTTTAACCGGTATTTCTTTTTTTCCCTCTTCAATCAGGTTCGTATGATAAGCTCTGGCAAATGGTTTGAACAGTGTAATTTCTGCTTCGGTATTTTTTCCTAAAACATCATAACAGCGGATAATTACACCATTCCCTTCTTCACCTTTCTTCAGGGTACTGATAAAAATATTATCCATATCAATGGATAGAAAGCTTTGTTCATCCGGCAGATAT
>JAUWSR010000173.1 GCA_030609975.1 Acidobacteriota bacterium
CTCTGGCCAGGGAAGAGAAAGTCACGATCGTGGTCCAGGTTAATGGCAAGATCCGTGATCGGTTCGAGGCACCGCGCGATCTGCCCGAAGATCAGGTCAAGCAGAAAGCGCTGGAATTAAAACGGATCCAGGATTATACTGCAGATAAGACGCCGAGAAAGATCGTTTACATACCAAATAAACTGATCAATATCGTCGTTTAGCCTGAGTTGTTCATTATGCTGCCGATGCAATTATTGGGAAAAAGACATACAGTGGCTGCTGCCTGCCTGTGTATGCTCCTGTCCTGCTGCTCCTACCATCTCCGGGGCACAGGCAGCTCGCTTCCTCCCCACATAAAGAAGCTTTACGTTCCGATGTTCACAAACCAGACAACCCGTTTTCAGTTGGATCTGAAACTTACAGAAAGTGTTCGGGATGAACTGGTGGCACGGGGGAAGGTCGAACTTACCCCTGAACAAGCGGATGCCGATGCCGTCCTGCTGGGAAATATCGTCAACTACACCGTCAATCCTATCTCTTTTACGGAAGAGGCCACTGCAGATCGTTATAAGATCATCATTGTTGCCAAGATCGTGCTTCGGGATCTGGTCAACAGAAGAATAATCTTTTCCAATCCCAGCTTTACCTACATGGAGGAATATGAAGTCACCCCGGGCACGGTTTTTGAGAGCGTCGAACAAGAGGCTATCGAAAAAGTATCTCTAAAATTCGCCCGCACCTTGGTGATCAATATCCTGGAAGGATTTTAAATGCCGTCCGGCCATTTTTTCTATGGTGAGGAAACCTATCTCGCTTGGATGCTTGTCGAGGAGGCTATAAGCTCCTTAGTGTCGGATGCCTCGGATAGTCCCAAAACGGAAAGATTCCGACTTGAATCCCATTCCTGGAGGGATGTGCTGGATTCGGCCCGGACCGGCTCTTTGCTATTTTCCTCTCAGCGTTTATTGGTCGTGGAGAGCCCTGCCAGAAAAAAAGGGACCGTGCCTTCTCCCCATGAGAAGCTGTCTGCGCAGGAACAAAAACTCGTCCGAGCCTATTTTGAGGATCCCTCGCCCGAGACTACCCTCTTTATCATTTTCCCGGGTCGGATTCGGAAGACGTCGGGATTGGTCAAATTTTTCTCCTCCTTGCCCTCGAGCGCAGTCAAGGTTTCTGAGATGAAGCCTCTTAAAAGGCGATACCTGGAGGATTGGCTGGGGCGTCAATTCAAACAGGGGGGGGCAACCATCTCGCGCGAAGCGCTGCTTCGCTTGATCGGGTTGGTGGGGAACGACCTCCGGCTCCTGCACATGGAGGTGGAAAAGCTGATCACATATGCGGGCGACAAACGCCATATCGAGGTAGAGGCAGTGGACCAGGCGACAGGATGGGTCAAATCCTATCTGGAATACGAGCTGTCCAATCATATGGAGCAGGCTGACTACAAACAGTGCCTGCTCGTTGTCCAAAATCTTCTGGAACAAGAGGGCATGGTCCCTGTCCGGGTCTTGGGTTTGGTAACGGGTTTTTTCCGGGACCTGCTTTTGGTAAAACTCCGGCTGCAAGAAGAGATAAGATCCAAGAAAGAGATCTTCAAGGAAATAAAGCCTCAAATCCAGGAAAGTTATCGTGGTCTGTACGAATCTCAGTTTCGACAGCTTTTTGACCTGGCAGAGGCTTTTAGCTTAGGCGATCTGCGCCATATCCTGGACAGATTGAGTGATGTCGATCAGAAATTAAAAAGTACCGGGCTTTCTTTCCAAACTCTATTGGAAGGTTTTCTGTTTGAATACTGTTGGGCTAAAAAATTTGGAAAATCTTTTTGAGAGGGAAAGACAGCCGCTATTTGGCTTCGGTGGAATTCATCAGCTCGACCTGCCGGCTGAGACGTGATTTGTAGCGGTCGCCGGTGTTCTGATGAATCGCACCCTTTTTCAAGGCGCGGTCTATAACGGAAAATGTCGCAGGCAGTAACTTCCTGGCTTCTTCACTTTCTTTATTATCGATGGCAGTTCTCAATATTTTGAGGGATGTGCGCAGTTCGGACTTATTCTTGCTGTTGATTGCTTTTCTGCGCAAACTACGTCTTTCTTGCCGCAATGCGGACTTATGTAGTGCCATTATAGGTCTCCTAATCGGAATGGAATGTGTATATTACGGCATCTTTCCTTTAAAGTCAATATCTCAATGCCTTCTCTAAACCTCGCAATCTCTAGTCTGTCTATATATTCCTGGGAAGGGAAGACATCCTCGAGAGAAAATGCTAGACTATAGGGGATTCCATGGCAAAAAAGACCCAGAATGAGAGGCTGCTGCGGGCCACTCTAGCGGTTTCCGTCCCCACGGTGATCAGCCGGATCTTCGGCTATATCCGTGATATGCTTCAGGCCAAATTCATGGGGACAGGAATGGGCATGGATGCTTTTACCATCGCCTTCCTCATCCCCAATCTCCTGCGCAGACTTACCGGAGAAGGTGCCATGACGGCAGCTTTTGTTCCGGTCTTTATCCAGCTCAAAAAAGAAGAGAACAAGGAAAAGCTATGGAAATTCGCCAACACCTTCTTTTTTGACCTAACCCTGATTTTGGCCTTGGTGACGGTTTTGGGGGTCGTTTTTTCGCCTCTGCTGGTAAGGGTTATAGGCTGGGGTTTTGGAGCGGAGATCGGGGATCTAACGGTGTGGCTGACCAGGCTTATGTTTCCCTACATTTTCTTGGTAAGTCTGGCTGCACTGATCATGGCTATCCTCAACTCGTTCCACAAGTTCTTCGTGCCTGCTTTGACTCCGGTTCTGTTCAATCTTGCCGTCATCCTTCTGGCCCTATTTTTTGCTGGAAAGGCACAAGAACCGGCTTATGTATTTGCCGCCGGAGTCCTGATCGGGGGCACGCTTCAGCTGGTATTCCAAATCCCATTTGTGTGGCGCAAAGGCATGCGTTTCCAGCCTTTGGTCTCGTTCCGGCACCCAGCGGTACGCAAAGTGGGCCGACTTGTCGTGCCGGGCATCTTTGGAGCTGGAATTTACCAGATCAATATGGCGATCAGCCGCATGATCGCCTCCTCTTTAGAAGAGGGCAGTGTTTCGTCGTTGTATTATGCTTCCCGTGTTGAGGAATTAACGCTGGGTATATTCGCCATCGCTTTGTCTGTGGCTTTACTTCCCACTCTCTCGGATCTGGCAGCTCAGCAGGATATGCCGGGGATGAAAAAAACGCTTAACTTCGCCATGAAAACCATTGCATTTATCACTTTCCCGGCAGCTGTAGGCTTGATGATCCTTAACCGCCCCATCATCCAGGTGCTCTTCGAAAGAGGAGCTTTCGATGCCCGTTCTACGGATATGACTGCATCCTGTCTGTTGTATTTCGCATTGGGGATCCCTTTCATTTCCGGAGTCAAAATATTGGCGCCTGCCTTCTATTCACTCAAGGATACCAGGACGCCGGTGATCGTTGCCTTCTTTATCACATTTATTTATATAGGGTGTTCCGTGGTGTTGATGCAGTCCTTGCGTGTGGCTGGCATAGCTCTGTCCCTTTCCATTTCTTCTGTCATAAACTATGTTAGCCTGTTCATCTTGCTGGAAAGGAAGATCGGGCGGATCAGAGAGAAGGAGACACTGGTCTCATGCCTGAAATCTTTTCTCTTTGCGGTTATTATGGGTGTGGGGATCTGGTTTATTTTCACTCGCTTCGCATTTACAGCGCAGCCTTTTTCTCATCAGTTAAGCGTATTAGCGGTTACGATATTCTTGGGGATGGGAAGCTATTTAGGATTGAACCTTCTGTTCAGCCGTGACGATCTCAGAAGCCTGAAAAGCGTATTTTTAAGGCAAACCCCCGATAAGGGGCAAGATCAACCGTGAAGATCGTATTGCAAAGAGTAAAGGAAGCTTCAGTTTGCGTCGCGGACCAAACCATCGCCCGTATCGGTCCGGGTGTCTGCCTCCTGGTTGGCATTGAAAAAGGAGATACGCAGGAGGATGTCCGTTATCTGGTGAACAAGGTCACTGAATTAAGGATCTTTCCGGATAGAGAAGGGAAGATGAACCTGTCTTTGCTGGATATCCAAGGTGAAGTTTTAGCGGTTTCACAGTTTACGTTGGCCGGAAGTGTAAAAAAAGGAAGACGGCCAAGTTTTGACAAAGCGGAGGTCCCAGAAAAGGCGGAAATTCTCCTGGAGGATTTTGTGCAGCAGATCAAAGCCCTGGGGCTTCGGATTCAGACCGGAGTATTTGGAGCCATGATGGATGTGCAGCTTGTGAATGATGGCCCTGTGACTTTTATTATCCCCTCCAAACGCTCTTCCGATCGGCTCAGATGAACTTCAAGTGACTGGCTTTATGCAAAGCCTTCTCTGCTGATATCCGAACAAAATTATTTTCGTCCTTGGTGAGACCAGACAACGCGACCAAGGCTTCTTTCCCTCCGATCTCCCCCAAAGCCCATGCTGCCGTGGCCCGGACATCCGCGTTGGGATCTTTTAGGATCTGGCTTATCTCCGGTATCGATCCGGGATTTTTTCTCATGCCTAGGATCTTCAAGCAACTGCTTTTGACATGCCAGGTCAAGGCCTTGAGTTTAGGGTAGACAAGCTCGAGATCGAGGTCCTCACGCTGCCCCAATTCTTTGATGAGATATGCCCGTATATCCTCGCAAGACTCATCCAAAGAATTGATCAAAACTTCACCAACCCAGGGCTTATTGACATGGGATAAAGCCTTGATGATCTTGAATCGCTTGTTTCTGTCCTTGGTTGTCTTGATCTTTCTATAGACAAAAATCTCAGGAGATTTCCCTGTCTTTTTCTTTTCCGAACCTGAATTTCTCATTAAGGTTAAACCAATTCGAGAAGATGCCCCAGTTTTTCCTTTTTGGTTCTAAGATAACTGCGGTTGGATTCGTTGGGTGTTATCTCCAGGGGAATTCGATCTACGATCTCCAGTCCGTATCCGGCTAGACCGATGAATTTGCGGGGGTTGTTGGTGATCAGCCGCAGTTTGTTAACGCCCAACGAGACCAGAATCTGGGCACCCAAGCCGTAATCCCTGTGATCTGCTTTAAATCCCAATTTTTCATTGGCTTCGACCGTATCCAGCCCGTGGTCTTGAAAGGCATAGGCCTTGATCTTGTTGGTAAGCCCAATGCCTCGGCCTTCGTGGTTCAAGATGTAGAGGATGACACCCGTCCCTTCTTTCTCGATCAGCTGCATGGCATGATGGAGCTGTTCGCCGCAATCACAGCGGGAAGAGCCAAAAGTATCTCCGGTCAAACACTGGGAATGGGCACGCACCAAGGTGGGTTCACCCTTTTTAAGCTCTCCCTTAACCAAGGCTACGTGCTGTTCGTGGTCGATGGTGTCTTCATAGACCAGGATCTTGAAATCTCCAAATTTTGTGGGCAGAACAGCCTCTTCGATCTTATTTACCAAGATCTCCTTCTGCATGCGGTAATTGATAAGGTCGGCGATCGTGACAATGGGAATGTCATAGGTCTGGCTGAATTCTTCCAGCTCGGGTAAGCGGGACATGGTTCCGTCTTCGTTCATGATCTCACAGATAACGCCGGCGGGTCTCAAGCCGGCCAGGCGAGCGATGTCCACCGAGGCCTCGGTCTGGCCTGCCCTTTTGAGGACGCCGCCTACATGGGCTTCCAAAGGAAATATGTGCCCGGGGCGGGCAAGATCTGAAGGCCGGGTTTGCGGGTCGATGGCTATCAGGATAGTCTGGGCCCGGTCATAGGCGGAGATGCCCGTCGTAGTGCCCTCTTTAGCGTCGATGGAGACCGTAAAAGCAGTCTGGAAAGGTGCGGTGTTGTCGCTGACCATTAAGGGAAGATCGAGTTCTCTAAGCCGCTCCTTTGTCAAGGAAAGACAGATGAGCCCCCGAGCGTGCTTTGCCATGAAATTTATGATATCCGGCGTAACTTTATCCGCCGCCACCATGAGATCGCCTTCATTTTCTCGGTCCTCGTCATCCACGATGATGATCAGTTTGCCTGCTTTAACCGTTCTGATAGCGCGCTCTACACTGGCAATGCTTCCTTTATCCGGCATTTTAAAAACCTTTTGTATTTGGGTTGGATTTTTTGAACGTCCAATTATACACGTATTTGCCGATCAAGTCACATTCGATATTGACGGTGCGTCCGCGTTTCCACCCGCTCAGTGTCGTGTGTTCGAGTGTGATAGGGATCACTTCTACCTCGAGCGTGGAGCCGTGCAGCGAGGCCACGGTCAGGCTTACTCCATCCAAAGCGACCGATCCCTTAGGGACAAAAAAGAGCTTCAGATCAGCCGGGAAGGAAATGTGAAAGCGCTGGCCCTGGGAACGGGTAAGGGAATGAGTGATACGTCCTATCCCATCGATGTGGCCTGTGACCAAATGTCCACCCAGAGGGGAGGCCAGGGTCAGAGGCAGTTCCAGATTCAGGCTTTGACCATACTGCAGTGAACCCAGGGTGGTTTTTTTAAGGGTTTCTTCGGAAAGATCAAAGTGCAGCATGGATTTTTCCATGCGGATCAGACTTAGACAGACTCCGTTTATCGCCAAACTGTCGCCGATCTTCATGGCTGAAGACGCCGCGGGGGCTTCGATTTTTACCTCTTTATTTCCATGGAGATAGCCGTGGAAGGTGCCGATATGTTGAATGATTCCTGTAAACATCAGAGATACCCCTCGATGATGGTATCGCCGCCGATTTCGAAGACACGATTTTTTTTGAACGGAAGGGATTCGGAAACGGCGGCCACTCCCTGTCCTTGAAACCAGCCCACGGCTGCGCTTCCCCCGATGAGTTTGGGGGAGACGCTGAGCAAAAGCTTGTCAACCAGGTTTTTCTCTAAAAATGAGGTAAACACCCGACCTCCCCCTTCGACCAATACGCTGGAGACCTCGTTTTTCCCTAACCAGTGCAAACAATTCTTCAAATCTATCCCGCTTGCGGACCCTCCCATAGAGATGACGGTGGCCCCATTTTTTCTCAATTTCTCTGCTTTTTGGGCCGGGGGATCGTTCCGGGTAAAAATAAGAATGTCTCCCAGGGAAAGTGTGTCAAAGATCTTAGCCTTCAGGGGAATGCGGAGCTGAGAATCCAAGATGATACGCAGAATACGTTTGCCCTTCCAGTGGGAATGTCGTACGGTCAGGAGAGGATCGTCCTTCAGGATGGTGTTGATTCCTACCAGGATAGCGTCCTGCTCCCCACGTACCAAATGCATATACTCTCGTGCTGCTGTTGAAGAGATCCAGTTTGAGACAAACCGGCGTGTCGCGATCTTGCCGTCCATACTCATTGCAGCCTTGAGGGTGATGTGGGGCATTTTGCGCGTAATGTATTTGTAATATACCTCGTTCAGCCGTTGGTTTTTCTCTTTCAATAGGCCTACCGAAACCTGTATGCCGGCTTGGCGCAGCCTTTTTAGCCCTTTTCGGTTGACCTTAGGGTTGGGATCGATGTCCGAGAGCACAATTCGTTGTAGAGGGGATTTTAATAAACGGTCGATACAGGGAGGAGTCCGTCCCCAGTGAGTACAGGGTTCGAGCGTGATATATGCGGTCGCATCCTGTGCCCGTAAACCTGCTCTGTCCAAGGCAAGGATCTCTGCGTGAGGTTTGCCGGATCTTTCATGAAATCCCCATCCCACCACGGAGTCGTTTTTAACAATGAGAGCACCTACATAGGGATTAGGGCTGGTCCAGCCGCGGGCTTTTTCCGCCAAGGCTAGAGCCATTTCCATGTAAGCGCGATCTTTGAGCTTGCTCATGAGATCATGGCAGTGACAAATTCTTGAGGAGAAAAAAGCATCAGGTCCTTTTCTCTCTCTCCCACGCCGATGAATTTTATGGGCATCTGCAGCTCATCCACGATGCTGATCACACTGCCCCCTTTTGCAGATCCATCCAGCTTAGAAAGAAAAACTCCCGTCAAGCCAGAAAACTTCAGGAATTCTTTGGCCTGGATGAGAGCATTCTGCCCGA
>JAUWSR010000296.1 GCA_030609975.1 Acidobacteriota bacterium
CCGAGGTAAAGTTCAGGGTCTTGCAGTTTGTTTAGATCGGAGGGCAATTCCAAGTCGATATAGACGGAAGGTTTATTAATGGTTTTTTGTATTTCCTTTGCCAGGGTGGTTTTACCTACCTGCCTTGAACCAAGAATACCCACTACAGGAAACTGGCTTAACGAATGGATGACTTTTTTCTGAAGATCTCTGACTATCATGCTTGTATTTTAAAAGATAACCTTTCAATTTGCAAGGATATAAATGACTGAGGATGATCTGAGTAATGCTTTACTCGACTGTCTGCATCGCTAAGGACTGGACAAACATATGCCCTTCTTGCTCCTCATGGCTCATGGAGCTTTTCATTTGTACCGGGACCAAAAGCTGGAATTTGTCGAACCTCAAGGAGACAGCCCGGATGCGCCCGTGATCTGGATACTCAATCAGATTGGAAATGAGGGAATCGGGAGGTGACTTATACAATATCAATATTTTAGCTAGGCCTACCCAATAATAGAAAATGTATCCGAAAGGTCGTGCCTTGGTCGATCTGGCTCTCAACCTCGATGGTGGCATTATGAGTGTCGGCCACATGTTTGGCAATAGAAAGCCCCAAGCCTAATCCCCCTGTTTCTTTGGAACGGGATTTATCTGCCACGTAAAACCGGTCATAAATGTAGGGGAGTGCTTCCTCCGGAATACCGATCCCGTTATCTCGTATACTGAGGATTACATCGTCTTTTTTCGTTTCGAGCAGGATCTCCACTTTTCCCTGGGCGGACGTGTAGCGGATGGCGTTGTCGATAATGTTGGCCAGCATGCGCTCCAACAGATTTTCTTCGCCCTTGATTGCTGCAGGATCTATGTTTTGGATATCTAGCTGTACACTCTTGTTTTGGGCCGCAGCTTCGCGGCTTTCAATGGTCTTCAACAGGATCTCGTCCAGCTGCACCGATTTCTCCAACTCATTTTTTTCTAGAGCATCGATACGGGAGAGAAAAAGCAGATCATCGATGATACGTTCTAATAGAGATGATTCTTCGAGCACTGTGTTCAGGGCTTCCCGGTACTCGCCCGCGCTTCTTTCTTTGCGTAAAAGCACCTCAACCTCTCCCCGGATCACGGTGAGTGGAGTGCGCAATTCATGGGAGACATCGCCGCTAAACTGTTTGATTTTCTTGATGGATGCTTCCAGCCGCGAGATCATATCGTTGAAGGTATCCACCAGCTCACCGATCTCGTCCTGACGACTATCAGACTCGATACGCAGTGACAGGTCGTCCGCAGAAATTTCCTTGGCTGTGTGGACAACGCTTTTAACTGGCTTGAGGGCTTTGCGGATGATAAAGTTCCCCCCCAAAGAGGCCAACAGCATGAGCAGGCCACCGGCCAACACCATAAAAATCAGTAAGCGGCGGAGTGCGTTCTCTGTCTCGGACAGAGTTATCCCAACCTGAACGAGTGTTGGTCCGCGAACCGGGAATAGGATAAAGCGTACCGGGGAAGCGCCCAATTCGTTTTGTTTGAAGGTTTCGTAAACCAGGTTTTTAATATCAGCTCTGTCGGCTCGATAGTAGATGTCGAGGTTAAAGGTAAAGATGCCTTTTTCGAGTCTCTCACTGGTGATTATCTTATCAATTCCTCGCCCGCCGCGTTCTTTAAGCGTAACGACCTGTATGAAGGGCCGGTAGGCCTTGAACTCGCGTTCTGTTTCTTGGATGGCCTCCTCCCAGGTTTTGCCTCGTTCTCTGCGCCAGGCATCATTGGCTTCGTCTGCGATCTCGAGCAACTTTACATCGAGCTCGTCCAGCAAACCGTCCTTGACTCCCTGATAAAGAAAAATCCAGGCCAGGAAAATCGTACCTCCCAGGATAATGATATACCATAGGGTCAGCCGAAAGCTTAAAGAGCGAAACTTTTTAATCTTCATCGATCCGGTATCCGTGTCCGCGTACGGTTTGAATAAGCTTGATCTCGAAATCCTTATCGATCTTGTTGCGGAGATGGTTGAGATAGACGTTCACGATGTTGCTTGAGCCGACATAATCTATGTTCCAAACATGCTCCAGGATCATCGAGGCTGTGACGATCCTCCCTTTATTTCTGAGCAAATATTCCAGAAGTGCGTATTCTTTTCCTGTCAGGTCGATCATTTTTCCGGCTCTGACCACGGTTCGACGCAGGGGATCAAGTTCCAGGTCTCCGGCTTTTAACGCAGGGGCTTTATAGTCTTGACTTCTTCGCAAAAGGGCCTGGATTCGTGCCAGCAGTTCCTCAAAAGAGAAGGGCTTGGTCAGATAGTCATCGGCGCCCTCCGACAGGCCGGTTACGATATCCTCTTTGGTGTCTTTGGCGGTCAACATGAGGACCGGGGCTAAGATCGAATGATGTCGCATCTCTCTGCACACTGTGAATCCGTCCTTGCCTGGCAACATGATGTCCAAGATGATCACATCATAGGGCGTCATTTGGGCCATATGCAGGGCGTCACTACCGTTTAGGCAAACATCCACGGCATAATTTTCTTCTTCTAAACCCCGCTTTAGAAATCCCCCGACTCTTTTATCATCTTCCACCACCAGAATTCTCATGCCAGTATTATAATTCACGTATCCAGAAAAGGGAAAGCCGGATTTCCCATATCCGGCAATGTCTTGTAGTCCAAAGCCTATTTTTCTGACTTTTTATAGCTGATGGAAATTCCTGACCAACTGGAGCGGTCGATGGTGGTTTCTACGTTGGGCAAGCCTTCCAAGTATTCCAGAAAATCTCCGATCCCACGCTGGCGTCTTCCTGAGACATTATGGGCTGTGAAACATCCCCCCACTTCAAGTTTGGGCAGCACATCGATCAGGTATTTTTTGTACCAGCCTTTATCTGCATCACAGAAAACAAAATCGAAGGGCCCTTCGAGTTGAGGAACGAGTTCGTGCGCGTTTGCCAAACGAGCATCGATATAGTCCGAAAGACCGGCGTGTGCGAAATTTGTCTGCGCTTCTTGATAACGATCCTCATCGATTTCCACTGTAATGAGTTTGCCTCCGGTTTTGCTGAGAGCCCAGGCGATCCAGATTCCGGAATGCCCGGTGGAAGTGCCGATCTCGAGTGCTTTGGTGTAGTTGTTTTCGAGGATCAGCTCGTACAAGATTTTCCCATCCGATTCTGGGACATTCATGTCCCTCCAGCTGTGGCGATGGGACTTGAGAAATGCTTGAACTTTCTCATCCACGTTCTGATTTTCAGATTGAGTCATCGAAAAAACCGGTGAGATCACAGCCATCATCAAACTCAATATCAACCCTGTGAAAACTGTTCGAGATCCTTTTAAAATAAGGTTATCCAGCCGAGGTTGTCGGGCCTTAAATTTTGATCTTAACACATTATTCTCCTCATGTTACCATCCGGAAGGTCCTCAACGGTATCTTCTGTATCGGGAACCCTCGAAACGGGGATTGACCACGTTGCTGAATACCGAGCCGAAGGTGTAACTCAATCCTACGGATAAAGAATACTCAAAGTTGGTAGCCAGTTCTTTCCTGCGCAGCAAAACTTCATCTATGCTGGCTTCTCCTTTGGGCAGGTTGAGCTGGTCGTGGATACGTTCATACCTCCCGGAGAGATTCACGGAAAGCCCTTTAAACACCCGGAAGGAGAGGAACCCTCGCAGCACAACACGATATTTTGTCGGATCATGGAAATAATGCGATCCCTCCAAAGATGTGGAAGCGCTGCCCCAAGGTTCTCTCATTTCAAAGGTGACCGTGAGTGATTGATTGAACAGGGACTCCTCGGTTTTATTGTAGATGGTTTCTTCGATGTATTTGATGCGGTTTAAGCCGACCTTGTAAAGTGCTCTGAGCTGCCTGCGTGTAGATTCGGAATAGGGGAAAAAGTTGTACTCGATGGCTGGAGCCAAAGTGAAGCGCAGGTCTAAATTGTTATAAGTCGCAGACTCCGCCTCGAACCATCCACCTACTGACCAGTGTTCTCCCAGGCTTTTCACGACCATGGTCGCCAGATCTTTTTCTTCCTGGATGCTTTCTAGGTGTTCATCCTCGTAGTCGTAGATCCTTTCGTCAAAATCACCCGATAATCCAATCCGTATTTTCAGATCCGGAGTGATACGATTGGCAGAAAGGTTGACATCCAG
>JAUWSR010000115.1 GCA_030609975.1 Acidobacteriota bacterium
GAAAAAAAGGACCAGAATTATCCTGGTAACCTGGTAAAGATCATTGCCTTGGAACAGAAGTTCTGTCCGCCGACAGAAACGGCACCGAGAGCCTTAACTGACTCTGACTATGAGGTCGACGGCTAACGGAGGGTGCCTTCGTAGTGGGCGGTCAACTGGCGTTTACGGACGGATTCGGGAGTGTAAGAGGGGAGCAGGACGGGTGCGATAAGGTCGGTCTTGATGCGTGCTTTCTTCAACTCTTCTTCGTACGCATTGACATGTTCTATATTCAGTTTACCCAATTTGACTTTTTTTGCATATTCCGTGGCATATGTTCCCGCTCTGCGGCCAAAGACGTTGTAATCGAGGACTGAGTTTCCCATCAGCCGGTTGCGGCCGTGGACTCCTCCGGAAGCTTCTCCTGCCACATAGAGGCCCGGTATGTTGCTCTCGCATTTGTCGTTTATCTCGACTCCGCCGTTCTGGTAGTGGAGCGAGGGGTAGATCAGCATGGGTTCTTCCTTGATGTCGATCCCGTACCGGATAAACTGACGGTGCATAGCAGGGAAATGCCTGTTGATATAGCCATCACCCTGCAGCATATCGATCAGCGGAGAATCGAGCCAGACTCCCAGGCGGCCGCTGGGGGTGGCGATGCCGTTGTCGGCCTCAACGCACTCTCGGATGATGGCCGCGCTTTCCACGTCCCTGGGTTCGCGCGGAAAAACAAAGAGCTCTCCAAACTTGTTGAGAGGTTGGCCGCCGGCGCCGCGGATCGCTTCCGTGATCAAAAATCCTGCGATCTGCTCGGGGAAAACCGAGCCGGTCGGGTGGTACTGAACGGAATCCATGTACATGAGTTTGGCACCTGCGCGGTAAGACATGACCAATCCATCGCCGGTGGCTCCATAGTGATTGGTGGTATCGAATCCCCGGATGTGCAGACGCCCATAGCCTCCGGTGGCATTGATAGTGGCTTTGGCTTTGACCGTGAAGTATTCTTCTGTTTCGATGTTGTAGAGAATGCCGCCGGCAGCACGCCCCCTGGCGTCCATGATCAGCTCCACGGTCGGAGTGAATTCCAGAGTGGTAATTTTATCCGGATTATTGCGGACCTCATCCATAAGTGTCCGCATGATGATCGCACCTGTGTAATCCCGGGAAGAAAGCATGCGTTTGCGGGAGGTCCCTCCGCCATGCATTGCCTGGAGAGAACCTTCTTCGTCCTTATCCCAGATCATGCCCAGTTCTTCGAGCCATTTGACCACATTCGGGCCGTCTTCGGTGAGGGCTCTCACCAGGGCTGGCTTGTTGTCGAAGTGCCCGCCGCCCATAGCATCCAAATAGTGGCGTGTGGGAGAATCCTGGGGTTTAACGGCAGCCTGCATGCCGCCCTGGGACATCATGGAATTGGCATCTCCCATGCGCAGCTTGGTGGAGATGATGGATTTTGCACCATGCTGCATGGCCACGATGGCGGCCGCACAGCCGGCGCCGCCACCACCGATGATGAGAATGTCGGTCTCATAATCGGGATTGCTCAGGTCAAACAACTCCGGTTTGATGCGTGAGTGGCTCTCGAGCATCTCCGTAACTTCTGTAGTGAGAAGCTCACCTTTGTTGGGACCGATGCGGATCTTTTTGCGGGATTCCTTCTTGAAGTCCGGATGGAACTTGTTGAGCACATCCTCTCTTTCATCGGCATCCATGGGAGGATAAACCGGCTTGCCTGACTTGGCCAGCTCAAACCGTTTATTGCGGCTCGCCACGACTTTTTTTAATGATTCTGTCATATAGTCTGGGTACATTGGGTGCTCCTTTCCGTCTTACGACTCGAGGTCTCTGTCGTAGTATTGCTTTTCCAAATCGCTCTTTTTGGCAGTCATGAGCTCTTTGAACTCTTTATCGAACTTTTTGGATTTTACTTCCTTGATCCGTTTTGTCAGCTCCTTGCTCTCCGGAGCGAGGTATCGCCCATAAAGCCTTTTGCAGAGCAAGCCTACATTGTACTGCACGATCTCTGCGGGACAGCGAATGGCACATAATCCGCACATAACACAGTCAAAGGAGAGATCCATGACGGCTGCAATGTTGCCGCGTTTCGCCTCCTGAATGTAATCCATGACCTCCAGATCCTGGGGACAGGCTTTGCTGCAGCTATTGCAGGCGACGCATCGAAAGACTTCAGGATAAAGCTCTTGAATGGTAGCCACCTCGGGCTTGATCTTCTTTATATCATAGATCGCTTTGTGGGCGGGTGATGCCGGGAGCTGAGCTAACCACATGCCTTCTTCCACACGGGTCGTGCAAGCCAGGCCGGTGTAGATCTTGTAGTCCCCGGGCATGCGGTAAACGGTGGCGCAGGCTCCGCAGAAGCCTTCGCGGCATCCCGCTCCGCGTTTCAACAAATACCCGGCATACTCGATGGCTCCCATGATGGTGGCTTCCGCAGGCACTTTGTACCCCTTGCCCATGATGAATACGGTGACCATCTTTTCCTCGGTCGCTTTGGCATCACTTTTTTTCACAGCTTTCTTTTTTGCCATCGTGTTCTCTCCTTTTTAGTATTCTTGTGGCAATTTCTTGAGTTCGGCCCAGGAATAGACCGGTCCGTCCTTGCACACATAGTGGTTTCCGATGTTGCAGCGTCCACATTTTCCGATCCCGCATTTCATCTTATTTTCCACAGTCGTGTAGATCTGATCATCCTTGAAACCGAGGGCTTCCAGGTTGGTGATCACGAACTTGATCATGATGGGAGGTCCGCAGGTAATAGCGATCGCATCTTTGGGGGATGGCTTTTTGTCCAACACATTTACAGGGACGAATCCGACAAACTCATTCCAATCCGGTTCTTCCTGGTCTATCGAGAGGTGAACCGCGATATCTTTCCTGATCTCTTCCAGATCCTCTTTGTAGACAATGTCCTTAGAGGTTCTGGCTCCATAAAACAGAGAGAGTTTACCATAGTTCTCTTTATGCTTAAGCGCTGTCTGCAGAACCGACCAGATCGGCGCCAGGCCGATACCTCCGCCGATAAAGATGAGGTTTTTCCCTTTCCATTTCTTGATGGGAAAACTGTTCCCGTAGGGCCCCCGAACACCCAGGATATCTCCTTCCTGCAGTGCGTGGATGGAGGAGGTCACGCGGCCCGATTTTAGGATGCTGAACTGAAGGTAATCTTTCTCCAGGGGAGAGGAGGAGATCGAGATCATCGACTCTCCCTTACCGAAAATGGACAACATAGCGCATTGTCCGCAATCATGCGTGAATCCATCCTCGAGAAACTGTGTACGGAAGGTCCTGATGGCGCGGGCGCCTTCAACTTCATCCTTTATTTCGATGATCTTTGCCAGTTTTGGAATATAGACATTCTCAGCCATAATCTCTCACCTTATCCAGAACTTCGATAATATCAATCCCCACTGGGCAGAGAGAAACACAGCGGCCACAGCCGGTGCACTGGTATTTTTTGTGAATTTCTACAAAGTATTGGAATTTGTGCAGCATCCTCTGCCGCAGCCGCGAGGCTTTGTCCGGCCTGGGATTGTGCCCGGATGAGTGCATGGTAAAATCCGGGAATTGGCAGGTATCCCAAGTGCGGATCCTGTGGCCTTTCAGGGGTAGAGAAGAGGTTACCTCGTCGCTGATGTCAAAACAGTGACATGTGGGACACAGGAATGTGCAGATACCGCAGCGCAGGCAGCTCATCGCTTCTTCGTCCCAAAGGGGGGAGTCAAACATGTCTTTGAGCTTTGGGGGGACTTTTTTTAGGTTCTTGATCTGTCGTTTTATCTTCTTTTCGGAACCGGTCTTGACCTGCTCCAGATCTTTTTTATCTTTGGCGGTGGGCGCTTTAAAGAGGGCTTGACCGGCGCTGACCAGCTTCCGACCTTTGTCCGTGAGCGCTTCTACAAAATATTTTGTACCCAAGTCGGTCAACAGAATGTCCAATCCTTCCTGGGAATGAGGCGAGCCGTCTACCGAGGTACAAAAGCAGTTGGGTGAGGGGGGAGTGTTGCAGGTCAAACCTACCAGATAGGTGGCGTTCCTCCGATTCCAGTAATAGGGATCTGTGAATTCGCCACCGAAGACTAGGTCCTGCAGGATGACGGCTTTGCCGTCACAGGGTCTGACTCCCAAGATGACAGTGGGATTTGGTTGAGGCAGCGTCTCCGTGATCTCAGGTGTGCCCTCGTCTGAGCTGCCAAAGTCCAACAGATTTTCAACCTGAGGGAAAATAAACTTTTTAGGGGCTTGAACGGTGTTGAGATAGTCCAGTTCGAGGTTATCCCCATCCGAGATTATCTCATAGTTCCAGAGATCGTCTTTCAGGACAGGAGCGTAGACATCGTAGCCAGTCAACTTTTTCAACCAATTTGTCAGTGATTTTTTTTCGAGTATCTTGTCCATGGCCTCACCTGATAAATTCTTCGGGGTCTTCGTCCTTGAAGGAGGCAACCAAGGCCGGCTTTTCTGTGTCCATGCCGGGTTCATAATCGAAGAGCTCTTTGGCGGTTTTCTCCAGCTTCTTGTTAAGGAAACGAATGGGGATATCCAAAGGACAAACCCGTTCGCATTCTCCGCAGTCGATACAGCGCCCGACAAGATGGATAGCGCGGACCAGATGATAGCCGAAATTTTCCGACTTGGTTGAAGCTCTTTCGATCCACTTGATCCTGAGGGCTTTTTCCTGGGCAGTGGTATCCGGGGTTACTGCGAAATTGATGGTATCGACCACACATTCATCGCAGTAACACATAGGACAGGTGGACCGGCAGGCATAACAGCGTACGCATTTGCTCAGTTGTTCCTGCCAAAAGGCCCCGCGTTCCTTGTTCGAGAGGGATTCCATCTTCTCCACTGAAGCAAAGGGCGCATCCGGCTTTCTCCGGTCTTCTTCCCCCAGGAAAACATCGTAGATCAGGGGAGTATTGGCTTGGCATTCCACACATCGTTCTGCCAATACCTCTTTGACGGGGACCTTGACGGTTCCATCCGTTGTGGTTGCCACCACATTTTTTTTGTCATCAAAGGTCAATTCACCGAAACGTTTGCCTTTGAGTTTCTGAGCCAGTTTTTTTTCATCGATGACACCGAGGTCTTCACAGGCGACTCCCAGGATGAAAACGTCATCCCGCTCGATGTATTTTTCCTGCAGCAGCACATTGATAGCTCGGCTGTCGCAGCCTTTGGATACCACTGCGACCGGACGGGTATCGGGCTTTTTCTGCTGAGCTTTGCGTTTTTTTTCGTCCACTATGAATTTGGTGAGATTCTGAACGCAGGTGGGATCCCAGATCAGATTCTCGATTTCTTCAGGATCGGTCACGAAAGCCGGGGCCGCCATATTACTGGCTTTGCTTTTTACATATCCGATAACGTACTTGACCTTGCCGTCCTCCAGGACCCGCTTGGCTTCTTTTTTTAGCTCATCCAGGTTAACCATTATTGTTCTCTCCTCAAGTGGGATTGAGGGCCGAGAGGTTTGAGCACGTCCACAAAATCTTTGATGACCTCGGTGTACTTTGTTCCTTCCGCAGCTGAGACCCAGGACATCTGGAAGCGTTCGGGTTCCAGACCTACAAATTCCAGCAGCTCTTTAACGAGGGCGATACGGCGGCGCGCATAATAGTTGCCTTCGATGTAATGACAGTCACCAGGATGGCAACCGGAAACCAGGACTCCGTCGGCTCCTTTTTTAAAAGCGTTGAAGATGTATAAGGGAGAGACGCTCCCTGAGCACATCACTTGGATAGGAACCACGTTGGGAGGGTACTGCATTCGGGAAACACCGGCCAGATCACTGCCGGCCGAGGAACACCATTTGCATAGGAAAGCCACGATTTTAGGTTCAAATTCTTCTGCCATGATCATCCTCCTACACTAGCGTCGATCATCTCGTATATTTGTTGGGGTGTGACATTCTTGACGGAAATAGCGGCTCTCAGGCAGGTGGCGGAACAGGTGCCGCAGCCTTCGCACAGGACATCGTTGACCACAGCTTTGCCGTCTTCCAGCGAAATGGCATCATAGGGACAGACATCCACGCACATATTGCAGCCTGTGCAGAGGTTTTTGACCACTTTGGCCACCATGGGTGAATGAAAAAGCCTCTCCTGAGAGAGGATGCCGATGGCTTTGGCGGCTGCTCCGCTGGCTTGAGCGACGGCTTCCGGAATATCCTTGGGAGCTTGAACGGCTCCTGCGTAAAAAATTCCTGCCGTAACGCTTTCCACCGGTTTGAGTTTGGGATGAGCTTCTGCCAAAAAGCCATCTTTATCCACAGCAACTTTAAAGGTTCTGGCTAACTTATCCGCGCCTTCTGAGGGGCGCATGGCCATAGCCAGGACCACCAGGTCGGCGTCGATCTCCACGGGTTTGCCGATCAGGGTGTCCGTACCCCAAACCTTGATCTTGCCGTTTTCCTCGAAGATCTTGGAGACCTTTCCGCGCAGGTAGAGAACGCCGTCTTCTTCGGTCGTGCGCTGAACGAACTCTTCGTAGTTCTTTCCCCCTGAGCGGATATCGATATAGAAGATGTAGGCCTGTCCATCGTGGACTTTGTGCTTGTAGAGCATGGCGTGTTTAGCTGTATACATACAGCAGATCTTGGAGCAGTAGGCGCAGTGGATCTCGGGATCACGTGAGCCGGCACACTGGATAAAGACCACTTCCTTGGGTTCTTTGTGGTCGGAGGGCCGGAGCACCTTGCCCTGGGTGGGGCCGGAGGCAGAGAGTAGACGTTCAAACTGCAGTCCGTCCATAACATCTGCGTACTTGCCATAGCCATATTCCGCCATTTCTTCTTTACCGTAGAGGTCATAACCGGTCGCCAATACGATGGCTCCGATCTCTTCCTCGACGATCTCGGGTTTCATATCAAAATCGATGGCGCCGGGATCGCAGACATCGGCACATTTCCCGCAGGCGATGGGCATCAAGCCCGGACAGCCCGTGATATCCAGGGTGTAAAGTGCCGGGATAGCCTGAGCAAAAGGGATGTAAATGGCTTTACGCCCAGTCAATCCCAGGTCGAATTCATTGGACTGCACCACAGGACAGACCCTGGTGCATTCATCGCACAGCGTGCACGCATCAGTAACGAAGGTGGGCTTTTTGAGGATCTTTGCCTTAAAATTGCCCACGTATCCGGTGATCTCCTGAACTTCGCTGTAGACCATGAGTTTGATCTTGGGGTGTTTGGAAACTTCCACCATCTTGGGTGTCAGGATACATTGGGAACAGTCCAAGGTAGGGAAGGTCTCCGAAAGCTGGATCATGTGGCCGCCGATCGAAGGGGATCGCTCCACCAGGACGACCTCAAAGCCAGTGTTGGCCATATCGAGAGCAGCCTGGATACCGGCGATCCCTCCTCCCACGACCAAGGCTCTGCGCGTAACGGGAATTCCAATGGGTTCCAGGGATTCATTTTGGCGGACGCGTTCCACCGCGCTGACGGTGATCTTTTCCGCTTTGACGGTAGCCTTGTCCATATCCTTATGAACCCAGCTGCACTGCTCGCGGATATTGGCGATCTCGCACTGGAACTCATTGATCCCGGCAGCTTTGGCGGCATTCCGGAAGGTGGTCTCGTGCAGATTTGGGGAGCAGCAGGCTACCACGATGTTGTCGAGATTTTTTTCTTTGATCGCCTCTTCGATCCGCTTCTGACCGGGATCGGAGCACATGTAAACATAATCTTCAGCGTGGTCCACGCCTGCGTGTTTATTGAGTTTGTCTGCGACCTTCTTGACATCGACCGTACCGGCAATGTTGATTCCGCAGTGGCAAACAAAAACACCCGTCCGTTTTTTCATTTTTTCTTTTCCTTAAGAGATTCGATGCCGAAGTCATATCCTTTATCAAAGGCTTTCATGTTCATGTCGAGAAAACGATCAGGAATCAGACCGGGAAGGGCCTTCTTCATGACTTCAGGCGTCGTGATCTTGGTTATAGCCGTGAAAAATCCCAGCATGATCAGGTTGGCGAAGATGCGGTTGCCTAGCTCCTCAGCAAAGCGTGTGGAGGGGACGGAATAGAATTTGATCTTGCCCCGCACCGGCTTGGGTTTGACCAGATCGGTATCGATGATCAGGATCCCTTTATCGCTCAGGTCAGGCTCGTATAGATCATAGGCTTCTTGGGACATGCTGACCAGGATCTGAGGGGTGGTGATGTAGGGGTTGAGGATCCTTTCATCGGAAACGAGGAGCTGGGAAGCGCAGGCGCTGCCGCGGGCTTCGGGTCCAAAACTCTGATTCATGGTGGAGTATTTATTGCCGTAGAGGGAAAGAGCCTTTCCGGAAATAAGGGCCAAACGAATGATCCCTTGACCTCCAAAACCAGAAAATCGAATTTCTGTTGTCATTTGCTTTCTCCGTAGGGGACGAATTTATCTCCCAGGACTCGGGTCATGTGTGTGTTCATGGCCTCCAAGAAAGTGGGTTTATCTTTGTTAACGAATGTGCCCACGGTAAGTTTGCCCTGGAAAGAGATGTCTAGAGTGCGCGTATCAGCCCCGTGCTTGATCTCGGAATTGTCGTAGTAGTATTTCAGCAGGTTCAAACCATCTCCTAATCGATTTCGCCGGGCGTAAAGGGTTACACAGGGAGCGATAACTTCAATAAAGGAGAATCCAGGTTTCCGTAAGGCTTCCTGCATTGACTTTGTGACGCGTCTGAGGTGAAGGGATGTCCAGCGAGCGACATAGGTGGCGCCGGCAGCTTCTGCCAAGTAGGGAAGGTTGAAGGAATATTCAAAGTTGCCGAAGGGAGCTGTGGAAGCGTTGGCTGAGATGGGTGTGGTGGGAGCGACTTGGCCTCCGGTCATGGCATAGTTGAAATTGTTGACGCAGACGACCATCAAGTCCATGTTACGGCGGGCGGCATGAATGAGATGGTTGCCTCCGATTCCGGAGAGATCTCCATCTCCGCTGAAGACCACCACTTTCATATGGGGAGCGGCCAGTTTGACGCCGGTGGCAAAGGGGATGGCCCGGCCGTGGGTGCTGTGGAAGGAGTCGAGCTTGACGTAACCGGCGACACGCCCCGTACAACCGATACCGGAGCAGATAGCAATCTTATCTAGATCGGATTTTTCTTTCTTCAAGGCTTCGGCAAAGGAGGTGACAACGGTACCGATGCCGCATCCTGCGCACCAAATATGGGGAATCCGGTCCATGCGAAGCAGATTTTCCATGGGATTTTTGGGTTCGGGCTTGGCTGCTTTTGTCATTTGACGGCCTCCTTGATGGCTTTTAAGATGTCATCGGGATCATGGACCCAGCCTCCCAGGTGCGGAACACTCACGACTTTGCATTTACCCTTAACCTGGCGTTCCACTTCCTGTACGACTTGACCTGCATTGATCTCGGGCATCACTATCGCTTTGACCTTTTTGGCCAAAGCCGCGATGCGTTTCTCCGGAAAGGGCCAGACTGTGATCAGCCGTATGGTTCCCACCTTGATACCGGCTTTTTTAGCGTCGTGCACAGCCTTGACAGCCACACGAGAGGTGATCCCGTAGGAGATGACCACGACTTCGGCGCCCTCGATGTCATTTTCTTCGAGTTGGATGATCTTGTCGGCGTTCTTATCGATCTTGTCGAGCAGGTGCTGCACTTTGACCTTCTGTGCGTCGGCGTTGATCACGGGATAGCCTCTCTCATCGTGAGTGAGGCCGGTGGTGTGGAAGCGATGTCCATCACCGACTTTGACCATGAAGGGAATCCCATCCGTATCATTCTTGTAGGGGAGATATTCACCGACAGGGCCGGTGTACCATTTGCGGTCGACGAGCTCTATCTCCTCGGCCGGAGGGATAACCACCTTTTCGTGCATGTGTCCCACGCATTCATCCGTCATGACGAACACCGGTACCCGGTAGGTCTCAGACAGGTTGAAGGCTTCGATCGTCAGATCAAAGCACTCCTGAGGTGAATCCGGAGAGAGGGCGATGATGCGGTAGTCGCCGTGAGAGCCCCAGCGCGCTTGCATCATATCCTGCTGACCGGTCAGCGTGGGTAAACCTGTGGAGGGGCCGCCTCTCTGGACATTGGCGATCACCAATGGAGTTTCCATCATCGCAGCCAGGCCTATGTTTTCCATCATGAGCGAAAAACCTGGGCCGGAAGTTACGGTCATGGTCTTTTTTCCGCCCCATGCCCCACCGATCAGGGCTGCCATTGAGGCCAGCTCGTCTTCCATCTGGATAAATATCCCTCCCACCGTGGGAATACGGGAGGCAAACCGTTCGGCTGTCTCCGTGGAGGGTGTGATTGGATAACCGGCAAAGAACCGGCATCC
>JAUWSR010000056.1 GCA_030609975.1 Acidobacteriota bacterium
AAACCGGTCGGACATCCCCGCACCACCAACAATTTTGCGCGCTTTTTAGGCCGCTGGGTTCGGGAAAAAGGCACGCTCGACCTCATGACAGCACTGTTCAAGACCTCGACTCAATCGGCTCTCCACCTCGGTCTCTCAGGAAAAGGGCGGATTACATTAGGTGCAGATGCGGATATCACGATCTTTGATCCCGAAACCATTATCGACCGTGCGGATTTTGGGGAAGGCTTTGCCACCCCTCCGAGCGGTATCGAATATGTCATCGTCAACGGGATCCTCACCGTAAGCAATGAGGAAATTGTGCCTGACATCCAACCCGGAAAGGTCATCCGGCGAACCTGGCGAGTTCCGGGTTATACAAAATAGTAATTAATGATCCAATCATAAATTGAACAGACTCCAACTGAAGATCTTCTGATTAATGCAGGAAAGGAGGGATTTCAATGAGCAATTGCGGCTTGATCAACAGAAACAGGCTTTTTGTTTTTTTAGCGATGTTGATGATTGCGTTTGTGGGGCTTCTGCCGTCACAACAAACTCGTCCCAACATCGTACTGATCGTGGTGGACGATCTTCGCTTCGATGAGATAGGAGTAGGCGGACATCCCTATTTGGAAACACCGAACATCGATCGCTTGGCTGAGGAGGGTGTGCTCTTCAGCAGCGCCTACCATGTGACACCGCTGTGTTCGCCCAATCGGGCCAGTATCCTCACCGGCCAATATGTGTCACGCCACGGCATCCTGGATAACACCTCCCGCAGCCATGCCAGCCACCGCTTGGATCTATTTCCCAAAGAGCTGCAAAAAGCGGGCTACACCACCGCTCACATCGGCAAATGGCACATGGGAAATGATCCTACGCCCCGGCCGGGCTATGATTACTGGGTGAGTTTTTCCGGGCAGGGCAAAACCAATGACCCTGACCTCTACGAAGAGGGACGCATACATCCTGTAAAAGGTTACATCACGGATATCTTCACGGATCGCGCTGTCGGCTTTATCAAAAGATCCGGAGACAAGCCTTTTTTCCTCTATATCGCTCACAAGGCGGTTCATCCTGAAGCCATACAATTGGATGACGGCACGGTCGATCTGAGTGTCCCCCGCAATTTTATCCCGGCCGAGCGGCACAAAGGACGCTATGACGGAAAAGTTTTAAAGCGTCGTCCCAATTACGGATTTTCAGACGAGGAGGCCTTATCAAAGCCTGTTATCAAACAGGCTTTGGACATCCGGCATGAGCTTGAAAAGGACGAAGATTGGGCCAGGGAGATCGATCCCGGAATTTCCGAGAACACGATCCGCCGGCGGGCCGAGATGATGCTGGCTGTTGATGAAGGAGTAGGGCGTATCCTCGAAACTCTCAAAGAAACCGGAGTGTTGGATAACACTTTGATCATCTTCACCAGCGAAAACGGTTACTTCTACGGGGAACACGGTTTGACGATCGAGCGCCGCTTACCTTATGAAGAGTCTGTTAAGACACCGCTGCTGATGCGCTATCCCCAAATCATCAAACCGGGGATAAAAACAAACGGCCTGGTTGTGTCTATCGACTTGGCCCCTACTATCCTCGATGTCGCCGGTGTTGAAATTCCAAAACACATCCAAGGGACATCGCTGATGCCATTGTTAAAGGGAAAACCGGAGCAAGTGCATGATTCCATTCTGATTGAATTCTACAGCCATGAGAATCCCTTCCCCTGGACTGCAAAAATGGACTACCGCATTATACGCAAAGGCAAATATAAATACATCCGTTGGATCCGCTTCGAAGACGAAGCTGAACTCTCCGATCTAGAGTCAGATCCCTATGAGCTTAATAATCTGGTGAAAAAACCGAATATGGCGGCTGTAATCCAGAACATGAAAAATGAAATGCAGCGGCTCGTCCTCAAATCCTTGGGGCTTCAAGATTGAGGCTGATCACGTGTTTTTTTAGAAACTTTTCAATGGCCTTCAATACCTCATTCTTAAATTGTGGAGGGGATTGAGCCACCCAGACAGTCATGTTATAGAGTTCCTGAGAATCTGCCTGAATCCATTTCTTGTTTTTGTATAGGAATACAAAGAGAGTCGTCATTGCGATTCTTTTGTTGCCATTTTGAAAAGGGTGATTTTTGATCATTAAATAGAAAAGTATACCTGCCTTTGAAATGAGGCCAGAATAAAGGGACTTTTTGGAGAAACTTTGAAAGGGAGTGGCGAGGCAGCTTTCCAGGATATTAGGAAAGCGAGTAGCAACGTCGGGAATAGGTTCATTATATGCCAGCATTTCTTGAGCCAATTTAAACGCGATATATTCAACCTCACCGACGGTGATTATCCGCATTATTCTTCACCCAATTGCTTCAGGACTTCACCATAATCCTGAATGGTTTTCCGGACAGCTCTGTTAATTTCCTCTTTCCCTTTATCGCTTAACTCTTTCCCTAAAATTCCTGAAATATATTTCTTTGGGACAGCATAGTTTCTTCCTATCCTGACAGCTTCGATTTCGCCCTTTTTAACTTTTTTATAAACTGCAATACGCGACAACCCCAGGATTTCAGCCAATTGTGGGATAGTGATGTATTCTTTCTCTTTCATTTGCTTCTCTCGCTTGTCTGTTATATTCATAATGTTAATACGTTTCTTTAGATTAACATATGTTAACCTATGTATATTAGTTAACATGTGCCTGGTTGTCAAGTTAAAATGTAGGACTGTCAGGGATAATGTCCCTTCAAGCATCGTTAGAGGATGATACTGTCTTGGGGGTCAGTTCGGAATCGAGTGGGGCCTCTATTTCGATGCGCGCACCGGGTTGCTTCGGAAAATGAAACAGCCTTTCTTCCGCATGCTCAATAATGAGATCAGCCGAGGACCGGATGCCTGGACTTATTATTATGATTATCGATCTATAGAAAATATAGAAGTTCCGCACCTATGGCTTCAGGTTACGGATGACCATGTGCACGTATTCGTGGTAAAGTTAGTTGTTCTTAATAACTAGAATAAACATAAGAGGAGAATGGAACCAGGAATGTCAGGTGGCATGAAACAAGAAAGGCTTCTTTCTCTGGATGCTCTGCGCGGTTTGATCATGGTACTGATGGTGGTTGATCACGCCAGTTACTTCATTGCTAGGGTACATCCCGCAGAGTATTGGGGGCGGCCCCTACCTCAATATGCAGATGCCTTTTCTTTTCTGACTCGGTTCATCTCCCATCCTTGTGCTCCCGGTTTTTTCTTTCTAATGGGCACAGGTATGATCCTTTTTGCCGCCTCCCGCCGGGAGTCGGGCTGGTCGGAAAGAAAGATTGTGCGATTCTTTCTTGTGCGGGGATTGTTGCTTATAGGGATTGAGCTGTTCTTTGTGAACATAGCTTGGCTGCTAGGAATAATCAGCAGCAAATCTGAATTTCAATCGATGGGTCCTGGCGGGGGTGGGGATGTCCGCCTCGTATTTTTAGTGCTTTCGGCCTTGGGTTTTTCCATGATCTTTTCCTCACTGCTGTTGCGAGCAGGTCCATTGATCTTAATATCCCTCGGTGCTGCCGCCACCCTTTTGACACAACTCTTGATTCCTGGGCCGGAGAATGTCGATGTCTTCTATAGTGCCTGGCAGCGCCTGATATTGATCCCTGGCCAGACCGGCGTCATGTCGGTTATGTATTCCATCCTTCCCTGGTTGGGAATATGCTGCCTGGGGATGGGATTTGGAAAGTTTCTGCTTAAAGACCGCCGCAAAGTCTTCCATTATGCGTTTTCTACAGGCCTTGTTTTTGTGGCGCTTTTTATAGTTTTGCGAAGTCTGGGCGGTTTTGGCAATATCCACATTCCCGAAGCTGGATGGATCGGATTCCTGAATCTAAACAAATATCCGCCTAGCTTGTCTTTTGTTTTACTTATGTTGGGCCTTAATCTGCTGATTTTGGCTGTGTTTGAAAAGCTAGGTACAGGTTTAAAAAAATGGGGGAAGCCGCTGCTCATATTCGGTAGCACTGCCTTCTTTTTCTATGTCCTGCATATGTATCTGTTTGCTGCTTTAAGTTTTGCTTTTCCTTATGGAACTAATCTGCCCCTAATATATCCCGTTTGGCTGCTCATGCTGTTTTTCCTATATCCCCTCTGTCTTTGGTACGGGAGGTTTAAAAGGCGTACCCAACCTGAATCAATCTGGAGATTCTTTTAAGTACTTCTTTTTATTTCCTTGGATCCGGCAAGGGCTCAACGAGCAGTTTTATCCCGGCTAATACCTCTTGGAGCGATTCGGTGGAAAGGGAACCGATTTTTTGCTGTAGGTCGGATTTGTTAACAGTGGCAATCTGGGAAATATTGACCACACTTTTTTTATTGAGATTTGCCTCACCTTTATTAAGGATGACATTCCCCGGCGCCTGTCCTCGTTTGAGATTTGTGGTTAAAGCACATACAACCACTGTGCCGATACGGCTGGCGTTAAACACATTATTCTGGATGACTACATGAGGATGACGGTATCCGGGCTCTGATCCCTTGGGCGGCTTCAGTTCGATCCAATAGATATCACCCTGATTGATCGTCATCGTCCTTTTCCAGGATATTCTTTGTGTAGTATTCCACACTTTTTTTGAGGTGGAGCTTTTCTTCTGAGGATGGTTCTTCAGTGTATGCCTTGTTGAGGGCATCAAGCATTTCTTGGGCTCGAAATTTGTCTAAATATTCCTTTACAGCGATACAGAAAACCTGGCTTCTTGAATAATTGTTCTTGCGGGCAATCTCGTTGACTTCTCTAAAAAGGTCGTCAGGTATGGAAATCGCAGTTTTCATACTTATAGTATTACTATGAATCATAATAAAGTCAATACCTTATTTCATTCCCGTGTCTTAGGACAGCACTCTCAGCATATCTTGTTATAAAACGATATGCGGACATAAGAAAAGACGTAGATTTAATCTCTGTTGTCTCAACCTTTTTTGGGAAAAAGCGTATGTAAAAATGGAGTAACTAAAATGAGCCTGGATGCAAGAGTTGTCCTCAGAGTGATTATGGGATTTATCTTCATGAGTGCTCTTCTGTTTATTCCTGCCGGCACGATCAGTTGGACGGAGGCATGGATTTACCTCGTGATCCAGTTTGGTTCTTCGATATCATTTTGGTTGTGGCTGCGGAAGAACAACCCGGAGCTGCTCAAAGATAGACTGGCCCTTGTGAAAAAAAAGCAAAAAAACTGGGACAAGGTTCTTATGTGGAGTATGACTCCGTTCTTTATCGCTTTGCTCATCATTCCGGGCTTGGACGCTGTCCGTTATCAATGGTCATTCATTTCAGGCGAAGTGAAAATGATCGCTTACATTGTTATTTTTATCTCCTTGATATCGTTTTTTATCGTGATGCGGGAAAATACCTTTCTCTCTAGAGTAGTGGAGATTCAAGAGGATAAAGGACATCACGTTATAACGACCGGTCCCTATCGATATATCCGCCATCCGATGTATGTCGCAGTTATTGCCCTCTTCTTTGCCCTTCCGGTGGCGTTGGGTTCCTTATACGGACTTATCCCTGCATTTTTCGTGGCTGCTGCCATAATATTTCGTACCTACCTTGAGGATAAAACGCTTCATAAAGAGCTTCCTGGTTACCTAGAATATGCTCAAAGAACAAAATACCGGCTCCTGCCGGGCATCTGGTAGTTTCTTCCCTGTAACTTGACATACCTAGAATATCGAGGTATAATGCCTAGAGAATCTAGGTATGAGAGGTCAAAAATGATTTCCAAATCCCTGGCTGCGGCATCCACAAAGCCTGTGATCCTGTCCATTCTGGCAGGAGGTGAGATCTATGGGTATCAGATCATCCACAATATGATCGAGATCTCGGGTGGAACTCTGGAGTGGTCTGAAGGCACGATCTATCCGGTCCTTCACCGCCTTGAGAAAGAGAGACTTATCCGCTCACAATGGAAGATCTCGGAAAACGGCCGCCGCCGCAAGTATTACCGCCTGACTGAGCTGGGACAACAAGAGCTCGAGAAAGAACGGAAACAATGGATGAGCGTCAACGCCGTGCTCTCCAAGCTCTGGGAACCTCTCGCTTCCTATGATTGAAAGCAGCGAAAGAAAAAATAGAGGATAAGATAATGTTTGATCTGGAAAAAGCCGTCAAAGATTGGCGCAAAAGCCTGAATGCTAACGAAGCTCTCGAGGACGGGGATAAGGAAGAACTCGAGTCCCATCTTCGGGATAAGATCGAGTATCTCATCGATCAGGGAAGTTCAGAAGAAAACGCGTATGAGGAAGCAATTGCCAAAATAGGCACCTCTCAGATCTTGGGAACCGAATATTATAGAGAAACCACCCGGCGACTTAGTGGGCGTCCTTCCTGGGAGAAAAGCCGCTGGATGCCGACACTCCTTTCCAACTATCTGAAGATCGGTCTGCGAAAGATAAAAAGACAAAAGGTCTATTCCTTCATCAATATTGTGGGTCTAGCCGTAGGGCTGGCCTGCTCTGCTGTTATCATTCTGTATGTGACTAATGAACTGACATACGACAGTTTTCATCCCGATGTTAACCGCGTATACAGAGTTGCCACTCACAGGATCAGCCAGATAGGAGAGCACACCTTCGTGTCCACACCGGCGCCTCTCGGGCCTGAGCTTAAGGCTTCCTACCCCCAGGTAGAGCATGCCGTTCGAATCGTTCCTCCCTATGAAAACGCCGACCATGTGCTTGTCGTCCATGAAAAAAAACGCTTTTTTGAAGACCGCATCTTTTTTGTGGATAATGCCATCTTTCAGGTTTTTCAGATCCCTTTTATTCAGGGCGATACCAAGACAGCCCTGATCGATCCCCATACCGTTGTGATCACTGAAGACATGGCCAAAAAATATTTTGGCGACGAAAATGGGGACGGTCCTATTTTAGGCGAGATCCTGCAGATCGAGATCGACTATGACACGGGGACCGTGGAATCCCAGGATTACAGGGTAACCGGTGTCGTAAAAAATGCGCCGACCAATACACATTTTAAATACGATATGCTTCTTTCCATGCCGACTTTTGTATCCAATCTCTCTTCCTTTGAGTCTGATTGGATGAATCCTATGTATAAGTACACCTATGTCAAACTCTTCCCAAAGATAGACGCCTCTGAATTCGAAAAACAGATTCAACACGCCGCTGCTATTGCTAGCAAGGTGTATGCTGAAGAATTGAACCGTGAAATGAAACTCTATGAGTATTTCCTCCAACCTGTAGCTCGGATCCATATGCATTCCCGGCTGATGGCTGAGCTCGAACCACCTGGGAATTGGTATTATCTTTATATCTATTCACTCGCGGCTTTCCTGATCCTGCTTATTGGGTGTATGAATTTTATAAATCTTTCTGCCGCCCTTTCCACAACCCGCATTCAGGAGGTCGGTTTGCGCAGGGTGGTGGGTGCCCAGAGCCGTCAGCTTATCGGGCAGTTTCTGGGGGAATCGTTTCTGATCACCTTGTTGGCCTTTGCAGCGGCCTTTGGACTGATCTCCCTGCTGCTCTCACCGTTTAACCGCATGGCCGGCACAGAGCTCATGATGAGTGGTCTTGCTCAGCCGATCGTAGCACTCGCTATCTGTATACTGCTTATCCTGGTCGCTGTTGGGTCCGGTGGCTATCCGGCTTTTATCTTGACCGCATTGAAACCGGTCTCGATCCTGCAAGGCAAGGCTATTGCTTCATCGCGGGGCAGTTTTCTTCAAAGGTTTTTGGTCGTGGGGCAGTTCGCTATTTCTATTTTCCTTGTGATCTGCACGCTCACAGTATTCAAGCAGCTTGATTTTATGCGGGGACGTGCGTTGGGTTTTGATCTGGATCAAAAACTTCTGATACGCATCCAAAGCAACATGAACCACTTGCGCCAGGACTATGAGACGATCAAACAGGATTTCTTGCAACATCCTTCCATTACCGGAGCCACTGTATCCTCAAGAGTTCCCGGCGACCGCTCCGGGGCGGGTTACTATTTGACGGTGAAGGCCGAAGATTTTCAAGGCTCCCCCCGATGCAAAGCCATAACCGTGGACTATGACTTTATCCCTGAATATGAGATCAAAATGGTCGCTGGCAGGGCCTTTGATCGTAAATTGGGAAACGACGAGGCCGAGGCCTATGTGATAAATCTGGCAGCCGTTAAGCATTTGGGCTTCTCATCTCCAGAAGAAGCCCTCGGCAAAAGCTTTATGGCCCATTATCACCGTAAAACCACACGTATCGTAGGAGTGACGGATGATTTCCATTTTGTGGGTATGCATGATGCAGTGGAACCTTACATACTGGATATCGAAAACTCTCTTTTCAGCACCATTACTCTCTCCATCCGAGTCGAAAATATGAAAGACCTGATGGCGTTTGTCGAAAAGAAATGGAACACTCATTTTCCGGGAGTCCCTTTTGAATATTCGTTTTTGGATGAAAATTTTGACAGACTTTACCGCTATGAGCAGCAGATGAGCAAGCTACTGGGGATTATCACATCCTTAGGATTCGTGATCGCTTGTCTGGGCCTGTTCGGTTTGGCTTCATTTATCGTACGCCGCAGAACCAAAGAGATCGGGATCCGCAAGGTTTTAGGTGCTTCCACCACAGATATCATCAGCATGTTGTCCCGTAAATTCGTGCTCCTCATCCTGGCTTCGATCGTGCTCGCCTTTCCATTGGCATTTTTTGCCATGAATAAATGGCTCCAGGATTTTGCTTATCGTATTGAATTGACCGGCTTGGTCTTTGTGATCGCTGCCGTGGGAGCGTTGGCCATTGCCATCGCCACTGTCAGTTTTCAGGGTCTCCGCGCCGCCTCTGCCAATCCCGTCAACTCTCTCCGTGACGAATAAAATAAGGGACAGATTATTTAAACTTTGGGTCCTTCCATATGCTCTTCGCTCAGCGGATGAATCAATAGAGGTGTCTATATCATTGAATTAGTAAATATTTTGCCTGTCGTTTTTTATTCATAGCGAAGTGCTTTAATAGGATCGGCCAGAGAGGCTTTGAAGGCCTGATAGCTGACCGTTAAAAAGGCGCACACAGCAGCAGCGAAAGCAGCCAATAAGAAGATGGTCAAACTCATGCTGCTACGATAGGCGAAGTCCTGCAGCCAGCCTCGCATGACAAGATAGGAAAGGGGCCAGGCCACCAGATTTGCCACGGCCAGAAGCAGAATGAATTCTTTATAAATCAGAACACCTATCTGAGGCGATGAAGCGCCGAGTACTTTACGGATCCCAATCTCTTTGGTGCGCTGCTCGGCTGCGAACGAAGCAAGCCCCAGCAAACCAAGACAAGCGATAAACACAGCGAAGCCGGCAAAATATTTCAGGATATCTCCCATGCGCATCTCGCTCCGATAGACCGCATCGAAGTCTGCATTCATAAAGTGGAAATCAAAAGGAAAATTAGGAATGATACGCTTCCAGGTCTCCTCGATAAATCCCAGGGAAGAAGCGATGGTATCGGCCCGCAGCCTGATCACAATATAATTGATTGCCACAGGATTGAGTGTGATCACCAGCGGTTCGATGTTTCGCTTCAAAGACAGAAAATGATAATTCTTGACGACTCCAATGACCTGGCCGTCCATTTCACTCCAGCCGAAGCGCATTTTCTCGGCAGACTCAACGCTCATGACCTTCACCAGTTCTTCGTTGATGATATAGGCCGACTCCTCATCGGTGGAAAACTCTTTGGAAAAACTCCGTCCTTCCACCAATTCTATGTTCATGGTTTTAAAAAAATCATAATCGACCTGGGTCATATGGGTGGAAACCTCCAGCTCCGGATCTTTTCCTTCCCACACTGCGTTGTCGGTGTTGCTTGTGATCATAGAGGGGCGATGCCGCCCTCCGGACACTCCCAGAAGTTCAGGGTTTTGTGTCAATTCAATTTTAAGTTTGGCGTAGAGACTTCGATCCACACCCCGCATGGGAATATAGATGGTGTGATCCTGTTCAAAACCCATATTCTTGGTCTTCAGGTAATTCAGTTGGCGGTATACGGTACCTGTCCCGATAATGAGCGAGATAGAAAGGGTAAACTGCACAACCACTAAGATCCGTCTTAAGACCGTGCTTTTGGGCCCGGATTTGAGCTTCCCGCTGAGGGTTCGGATCGGCTGAAAGGATCCCAAGAAGAGCGCCGGATAACTTCCGGCGATCCACCCTGTAAATAGTGCTACTCCGGCCAGTCCTACGAGAAGCTGCCAGTAGCTGAAGAGATCCAAAGATATACTTTTTCCTGTCATGGCATTGAAGGGATGCAGCAGCATAACCACCAGGATCAAAGCGAAGATAAGTGATATCAAAGTGAACATAAGAGATTCTGCATAGAATTGACGGATGATCTCGCCTCGGAGTGCGCCCACGACCTTTCGTATGCCCACCTCTTTCGCCCGTTTGGCAGAGCGAGCCGTGGAAAGGTTCATGAAATTGATACAGGCGATCAGAAGCACAAAAAGAGCTACGACCGAAAAAATGTAAACATACTGTGAACCCCGTGGCCCGCTGTAGAATCCAAAATGACTGAACAGATGAATCCGCGTGATTGGCATCAGGGAATAGGTGATATCCTTTGTGTAGCTGGGATTGTCGCTGTTGTGTCGGGCAACCAGGTCGAGGATTTTTGGCCCTATTTGCGCAGCAGCAGCTCCATCCCTGAGTTTGACATAAGTAGGGACGTTGTTGCTTTGCCAACTGTCATGGGCAGTTCCACTTGCCTCCAGAAGCTTGAATGACAGGAGGCACTGGAACTGCAAGGATGAATTGGCAGGAATAGTTTCTAAAATTCCCGTGATCTTAAGATCGGTGCGGTTGTTTAAGGTCATCGTTTTCCCGATGGGATCTTCTTTGCCAAAATACCTTTCCGCTATCTCTTGGGATATGACCAGAGAATTGGGATCGTCCAGAGCTGTTTTGGGGTTACCTTTTTTAAGAGGAAAAGTAAATATCTCGAGGAACGCGGGATCGGCTGCAAAAATATCCTGCTCATATAGACTTTTCTGTCCATACCGAAAAAGTTGTTCTCCCATATATGCATAGCGCACGGCCTGTTCGATCTCAGGGAGTTCCGCCTCCAAGGCCCGGGCCATTGGGTATTGCGTGACAGTGACATGGAAATCCCTGCCCGAATAGTTTTGATCGAATTCGATGCGATAGAGAGTATCCGCAGATTTGTGGAAACGATCGAAACTCAACTCGTCCAGGACCCAAAGACAGATCAACAGGCAGCAGGCCATTCCGATGGCGAGCCCCGTGATGTTGATAAAGGAATATCCTTTATGGCGTTTGAGGTTACGAAGGGCGACTTTCATATAGTTTTTAAACATGTGGAAACTCCAGAACAGAGAATTTCTTATAAAAGGAGGGAACGATTTGAAGATCTCGCCCCAGTACCAAAGGGAGGCGGCCAGAGAGCCTCGTTCACATACAATCGTGGAGTAGATCTCCTCAAAATCGCCGGCCAGAGTAATGTGATCGCCCTGGCTGAGAAGGAGCGACAACATACGGCAGCGGAGTGGGGGACGAGGAGTTTTGGATTTTTTCATATCATTTGAAGAAGCGACGGGCCAGATCGGTATAGTCAGCCCAAAGGATACTGTTCACGCGATGGATCTCGTTGAGGGCGGTGACGCCTTTTTGGGTAAGTCGGTAGTAGCGTTTACTGAGTCCGCGCCTCTCCTGTGTAGCCTTAGCCGTATATGAGCCCAAGTATCCACGCTGTGTGAGACGGTCCAACGGGAAATAAACGCCTCCCAGGGAGAGCTTTTTGCCGGTCACCTCCTTTATATATTTATACAAGGTGGTGCCGTAAGCATTTTCTCCCAGCTTCAAAACCGAAAGGAGGATCAGTTCCTCCAGTTTTGTGAGCATTTCCATGGACGGTTGTTTTTTTGTGTTTCGCATTTTCTACACTTTAGAATACGCTTGAGCAAACAAAAAGGTTGGCAATATTCTAACAATTAGAAAACTTTTCTGCGCAGGAGAGCCCCCATTCTGGCAGAACGCGTGGGGATAACTATCGCCAATCTTTCGATCCTCAAGCAGAACAAGGCCCGCGCCATCCGCTTCTCGACTCTAGAGGCTCTGTGCCGGGAGCTGGAATGCCAACCTGGAGACCTCTTGGAATATGCCCGAGAAGAGGACACAAACTAATAATTTTCATGTGTTTGGATTTGACAGAGCAGCATTTCAGTCCTATCTTCCTATTGGATGTATTTTTTGGGGGAAAGACAAATGGAATGTCCTAACCATCATTCCGCAAGTTCAGAAACGGCAATTTTCTGTGCGGAGTATGGGACCCAGCTGCTAAATGCAGAAAATGTCTTTCCCCCAACATAAACCACAACTGCGCTAATTTGGGGACTTCGTTATTCTCTCTTTTATTATTTAGCTTTGAATTTTTCCAGAGAGCCGTATAAGGATAGAAGTTTCTGGAATTCTTCTTTATCGTAAAATGAGCATTGGTTTTTGCCGAAGGCTTTTGCTGTTTCAACTGCAAATCTGACTGCGGCTTCAATATCCGTGATCTGGTTGGCGCCGGTAGCGCAGCCCGGTACGGCCACCTCTGCTGTAAGCGCCACTCCCACCACCGGGGCACTCGTAGCTATAGCGGGCTGTAGTATACTATTCACGTGGAAGAGTCCATTGCCGCAGGGCGTGATGTCTTGAATCGTGACTGGAAATACAACCGGCGGCTTTCCTGTCACATTCTGCATGATATCCATTAGATCTTCGCTCACACGCAGGATATATCCGTCTTTGATGGTGGGGGAGATAGCGAATCCTCTGTGGTTGATGATCCGGTTCCCTTTGGTGGCATCGATGGAGAGGATGGCATCCATTTCTGAGTCAACTTCAAGGGAATTCATAGTATCCATAGAGACGGGCGAATCCATAAAAGGCACAGGATCGTGAGGGACGGTCGGGGCATCCGGACAGAGATGGGTGGCGCAGATCACATCCCCCTCAAGGACGTCTCCTTTGGCTCGCAGGGTTGCGATCTTGGCTGCTGCGGACAGAGCCGTAATGGCCCCGTCTGCATCAGATACAAATCCGGTGACTTGGGGTCTGGCGCCAATGCCTCCCAGGCGTCCGATGATCCCTAGAGTGGGAGCGGAGCCTTCATTTGATCTTCCGTTCTCTCCTTGGATCGCAATTTTTATGAATTGGGTGGTTCCTTTGTCTTCTCTGATCTCATGAATTGTGATTTCCGAGTTTTCAATCCTCAATGCTCCATAAAAATCACAGATCTTAGAGATTTCGATCTTTGGGCCTTCTATCAATTCCAAAATATCCAGGACTTGTTTCATTGCCATGTTATTCTCTCTCTGGAAATATTTTCATTACCATGAAATAAAGAACGATCGCAGACAGGATCCCATTGAAAGCGAAGATCGAGAAAGGGAAGATGTGGAATGTGAAGGGATGCCCGGAGGTCGTCCATCCGATCAGGAAGGACACGAGGTAGACGGCTAGCGCTTTGATATTGATCTTTACTACCGCTTTTTCCCGAATCTTATCCTCGTTCGTTCTCTTTAATAGATAATAGTCGCACAGGAAGATGCCGGCGATAGGGCCGATGCTCACTGTCAGGATGATCAAGAAAAGCTCCAGCCTTTCCAGGATTCCCCAGGCCGCAAACAGGGAAGCGATTACACCTGCCGCCACTGTCATCTTCCAGCGCTTTATCCTGAAGATGTTATTGAGGGCCAGGACCGAAGAGTAGAGGTTGGAGTCATTGGTCGTCCACTGCGCCAGCATCAGAACTATAAATCCTCCAAAACCCAGTCCAAGATATTGATTGCCGATGATGATCTCCGGCAGACTTTCGTGGTAAAGGCCGGTGTTCATGGCCAGAAAGGATCCCACAAAATGCAGGAAGGCACTGGCCGTCATCGCGACAAGAGCGGCCAAGAAGATATCTTTTGGACGGGGGCGGGCATATCGGAAGATGTCAGCGCTTGTGGTTGCCCCTACGATAAATCCTCCTGCCACAACCGAGGCAGCCGCGCCCAAGCTCAAGGGATAGGGATCGGGCTGATGGGAGGCCGCCAGGATCTGTAAGGTCTCAGGCTCCAAGAAGTGAAAGCCCATACGGAAGATCCCCCAAACAAAGATGACCAACATAAAGGGAGAGGCGATCCAACTGAGCACAGTCAGCCCCCGAATCCCGAAAATAGCGGGGATCATCATCACCAATCCGCACAGGAAAGAAAACAAAGGCAGGGAGAAGTTGGTATTCAGGAAGTATTGAACGGTCCGGGCGAAAAAGGCGGCCTGCACGCCGAACCATCCCATAAGGGAAAGTGCGATGCAGATGGAGATGATAACAGCGCCGATCCTACCAAAGGAAAAGTTAGCGATCAAGGGAGTGGAAAGCCCGGTCCTGGCTCCAATGTAGCCGGTGAGGGCCATGATGGCGATGAGGATGACTTCTCCCAGAATGTAAGAAAGAGCCACGGCTGAGAGCCGTCCCAATCCCATGCCGATCATCATGCCGCGGAAAATAGCCGACATCACGACGGCGATCCCGATCCAGACCACAGCCAGCTCGATCCAAGATTTCCTTTTTTCCGCAGGGACCGGCTCCAGTGAATAGTCTTCCAGGA